>NZ_JABKCA010000003.1 GCF_013166655.1 Lentimicrobium sp. L6 | reverse complement strand
ACAAAATAATATACTCATATACAACTATTTGTGAACTAAATGGGTAACCCTATATTTTTATTTAGGCTTTTTTCGTTTGCCCCAACCTAAAGGGGAGCGAAAAAAAGTATGCTCCAAAAACAATTAGTTCTATAATTTAGTAACAAAAAACTTATAGCTTATTGAATTAGATATCATTAAAGTAAGTAATTGAACACCTCAATATTTTTATTCAAATTCAACAAAAGAAGTTTTACACCTCTCCTCTCTCAATTCCCAAAGAGTGTTGACTGTAACCATCCCATTTTTCCACTACTTGCTTTAAATCGTTTGGCAATTCACTTTCAAAGAAAATGGTATCGCCAGTTGTTGGATGTTGAAATCCTAAAGATTTTGCATGTAAAGCTTGTCGAGGAATTAATGAGAAACAATTACTCACAAACTGCTTGTATTTGGTGAAAGTGGTTCCTTTTAAGATTTTATCCCCACCATAACGAGTATCGTTAAATAGAGGATGGTTTATATGTTTGAGGTGTGCTCTAATTTGATGGGTACGTCCAGTTTCTAATTGGCATTCGATAAGGGTAACATAGCCAAATCGTTTGACGAGTTTATAATGAGTAATGGCATGACGGCCTTGCTCTCCATCAGGGAAAACGGCCATTTGCAGCCTATTACTAGGATTACGGCCAATGTGTCCTTCAATAGTTCCTTCTTCTTCATCAAAATCGCCCCAAACCAAGGCTTGATATTTTCTTTCAATGGTATGATCATAGAACTGCTTGGCTAGTCTTGCTTGTGCCATCTCGTTCTTCGCCACCACCATCAATCCGGTAGTATCTTTATCTATTCTATGGACTAAAAGTCCTTCAGTATCCTCCCCTTTTTGCTCGAAATAAAATTTCAATGCATTTAATAAAGTACCGGTAAAATTACCATGACCTGGGTGTACCACCAATCCAGCTTGCTTATTGACAATAAGCAAATCATCATCCTCATAAACTATATCTAAAGGAATATCTTCCCCATAAACAGTAGTATCTCTTTTTGGATAGGTTAAAACAATCTTGATAATATCATTAGGTCTAACTCTATAATTTGATTTTACCTCTTTCTCATTAACTAAAACATTACCTGCTTTAGTAGCTTCTTGAAGCTTATTTCTGGTAGCATTCATAATCCGAGACATCAAGAATTTATCAATTCTCAATGGCTCCTGACCAGGGTCTACTTCAAAGCGATAATGCTCGTATAAGTCTTTCTCCTCATTTTCTTCTTTATCAAAATTTTCTTCTATCTTTTCCTCGCTCATATCGCTCTACTATAGTTTTCGTTTAATCATTTTCTGAGTGGTATTTTCACCTGTCTCAGTATCGGTCATTTTCACTAGATAAACACCATTTCCTAATTCAGAAACGTTAATATCTCGCTCATCATTTCTACGCAACATCAATTGACCAGTGATATTATATATTTCGACCTTTATTGTATGGTAATCAGCTTTCGGCCAATCCAAATGTATAATATCGCCATTTACTGGATTTGGATACAACACAAAACTTGATTTTGGTATGGGTTTAATGTCATTAGTTGCTGTAGGCATCACCTCACCAAATAAAGGACGCATCATTAATGATCCAGTATAGATTGTAGGAATCCATCCAACACCAATATTATAATATAGATACTGCTTACTATCTAAAGCATAATCGAAGCCTATATTAAGATTCTCATCATATAATTGTTGGAAGCCTATATAAAACTCATTGGCTAAAACTATACTTGTATCTAAATCGAAGGTGTAAAAATTATACAAGCCTTCACTAAAAGTAACTTTCACTCGTTTTTTATAAATCACCTCCTCAGGTTCTATGTTTTTCCAAACCATCAAATTGAAGTACTGCTCGTTGGCAGAAGTAAGAGTTGGATTAAAATACATCTGAATTCGGCGTAATGTGTCTTTGGTGTTGAGCTGAAACTGGATGGCTGCTTTTCCATTTCTTGCACTCATTCCATATCCTGCCTCTGGAGTACCATCGTCATAGGCATAATAATTAGCAAATACTTGTTCACTTTCAATAGTATCTCCTACACCTGTCAAACCAATATCATTGATTATATGAGTGACTTTAAAGGTTTTGAAAAGTTCATTATAAATGGAGAAATAACTGATGATTGGTGGCTTTGCAGAACGTATACTTTCAACTATACTATTGGAATCTGCTGGAAATGCAGCTGTTTGATATACAGAATCTTGAGTAGTTTGATTTGATATGGTATATTTATAAGTAGCCAGATAGGCTACATTATCCATATTTCTGATAAACATATAACGAATGGAATCCATCATACTATTAGTAGGGTCATTTCTATATTGACGATATGGCATTGAACGATATCTTTTAATCATAGATGGAGGATCGTTCACAAATGAAATTTTACGATAGCTACTATCCGTTCTAGTTCTATCTCTATCTAACCATACCATATCAATATTCCAGTGATCACAATTGCTTTGCCAATCGGGCTGACTATTTCCAGCTAAACTGGCATGATTATGAAATCTAAACCGGAATCCAGAATGAAAAAATTTTGCACTATCAGTAACTGCAATAAATACTTGCTTAGTGAAACTTCCTCCTGGAATTGTATCCCTACCTATTATTAAACTATCGAGCAGGTCTTCACGAACCAGAAAAGTATCTAAAGTCATTCCTTCGGATGACCAAACATTTTCCCATTGATCGGTAGGTGGAGAATAGAACTCTAAATTTAAAATATCGCCCTCTTCAGGTGCATTTCCTCTTCCCTGTGGCTGGTAATAAAAGCTGAAGTAAACACTATCTTTGATTAACAAAGGTCGTAAAGTAGGATCCTGCAAACTATCTAATCGTATTTCCAGAGAGCTCAAAGTATCTGCAGGAAATGCATACTGACTTGCATTGGAATAAATGTTTCCACTTCCGTCCATGGCATCAAAAGTTGCTACTCCAATATTAGGTGGGAATAGTTGAAATTTCTTATTGATATAAACATTATCACCTTCCCATAAATCAGCATTTGGTCTATAGCCAGCTTGATTAAAATCGTCGAAGAAAGGCAAGAACATAGGTTCTGTAGATTCTTTTTTCTTCCATAGAAGTTGATTGCTTCTGTGATAATTATTTAGGCTGGGATCGATTTGAAGAGGCAATAGTTGCTCTTGTGCTTTCAATTGATGAAAAACACTCCCTAATAGTATGATAATTGAGATGTATATATAACGCATAATTAAAAATCAGTCAATTCATTTTGGAACATTAAACTATCGTAACGCACACTATCTGGCGAATTATAAAATTCAATAATAGAATCGAAATTATAATCCAGTGAGGAGCGCAATTTCAATGAAATATTTGAGCCTAGAGGAGCCTTTGAAGGATGAAGCGGGTCAGCAAATGGACTTTGCTCATATACAAACCAACGACCTTCGTAATCTTCTTGCAAAGTATCTATTCTACCCATATTAAATGAGGCTTTCAAAATTGCTTTACGTGCTTGTGTCAAATTCTTCCCTAAAACAAAAGGAACTGTTGCTCCTGTTTTACGATATCCATTACCTACCACCAGGGTAATACTGGCTCCACTTGGCAAGAGAGAATCAGGTGCAATAGTGTCGCCTTTGTATAATTGCTCTATCACAGCATTCAGAGCAATATCGTCAGCAAACTCAATTCTTTCTACTTTCAAATGCGCATACTGAACCACATCTATGGCTCTTCTGATACTCAAATCAAGAAGATTCGGCATACTAACCAATTCAGGAGTTTTAGCTACTATGGAAAGATAAACTTTTCTTCCTTTTTTCACTTTAGCTCCTGGAGTTGGATTTTGCAATACCACAGTACCAGGCATATAATCATCAGCATACATACTATCAATTACTTCATATTGCAAATAATCGGCAGAAGACAGTACCCTTAAAGAATCGGAATCGCGATGGGCCAACTTTGGAACCAAAATAAAAGAACCATTATCAGTATAATAGCCCAATCCTTTGATGGTCACAAACATCATAATCACCACTACTACGAAGGCAATGGCCAAGCTTTTAAAAAACGCTTTACTTATTAAAAAAGATTTAAGACTCATAAGATTTAAATCATCAAATACTTAACTGCCCAAAGGCCTAATTTATTGTAAACGGCAAAGATAATATTTCTAGTCACAGGTGATGCATGCTTTCTTTAATCAATAGCCATAAAAAAAACCCAATTTCATAGAAAAAGGGTTAATTATCCAAATTGATGTAAGATACATTAATAAATAGTAACCTGAGTTCGATTATTAAATAGCTACCACAGAAAGCCAATAACGCATTAGATTTAAGTCTAAAAATCATGAAGTTATAGCGGGCTATATCAAATGGTTTTTAGATGAAAGATGATGTGTTATTGGCTTTTCCACAGGTGGATTTCTATAATTAGCTCATCTTCTTCCTCAAATTTCCTTGAGTTATCCCGATAGCTCTTTAGAAATCTGAGTCGTATATGAACTAATTATCTGAAACTGTGGTGATATTTACTGTCGAACTCAGGTTAGTGGGGAAATGCGTTTTAAAAAGTGGCTTCAAAACTTCCATCAGTGATGCTTTTTGTAGCTTGAGCAGTGTTCATTCCTGTAAAAGAAAAGCTTCCTTTAATCTTGGTGGAACTTAATTCTGTAACTGTAATAGTACCAGAACCAATAACTCCATTAGCAGAATAGGTTTCTGTTTGTCCCAAACCTTCTGTCCAGCGTAATTGATGAGTACTTCCTGATCCAATAGTATAAGTTCCGGGCGCTGATACACCATATAAAATCAGACTAGCTTGCTTGGCATCTGAATCGCTGCCAGTTACATTAATCACACCGTTTGTATTGATTCCTTGCACTGCCAATGAAGCATTCCAACTGGCTCCATCCACTTTTAAACTGATGGATCCTGTTGACAATAATGGGTTATCGGGTGTAACATCATCCTCGCTTTTATTACAACTGGAGAATGAGAATAATACGATAGATAAAATGGCTACAAATAAAAATTGAACTCGTTTCATAATATTAGGTTTTGATGAATATTTCTAATTTTTTTCTGAGACAAAACTATAGGAGATTGGAGATTGAAACAATACGACATATGTCGTAAAAAAGATTAAAGTTCAATGTTTAAAGTTCCACGAGTGAGCAAATGAGCTTATTTTAACCAAGCATTTTTATCTGCTTTATTTACGGCTTCCATTTTATTTCTGACTTGAAGTTTTTTGTAGATATTCTCAATATGCTTGCGTACGGTGGAGGGTGAAATAATTAAATTCTCTGCTATTTCTTGATAATTGAGTCCTTTAGAGAGTTGTTCAAGCACTTGAGTTTCTCGATTACTGAGTGGGTTTTCTTCTTTTTTCAGGAAAGATTCTGGAGTAAAGCGAAGCAGTTGCAAGGCTTTACTGGCAATAATGGGAGTCATGGGTGCTCCTCCATTTATAGTTTCTTTTAAACTTTTATCCAACTCAGCGGGGCCCGTTTCTTTGAGCAAATAGCCATCGGCTCCAGCTTGAATGGCTTTAAAAATATTTTCATCATCATCAAAAATAGTCAACATCACCACTTTTATCTGAGGATACTTTGACTTTAAAATAGAGGTGGCTTCTATTCCATCCATCTTAGGCATTTGAATATCCATCAATACCACATCGATTTGGGAATATTCCTCTAGTTTTTTAAGTAATAATTCTCCATTTTCGGAACAATGTTTTATCTGAACATTATCCAAAAAAGATAGTTTATCTATAATACTTTGCAACAAAAAGCTGTTGTCTTCTGCTATGGCTATTTTTAGTTTCTGAGTCATCTCGACAAAATTATAGTATCTTATTTGAAGGAACAATACGGCGTTTGACTAATAAACATTTACTGAACTGGAAGAGTCAAACAAACTTGTGTACCCTTATTGAGCTCACTGCTAATCCTCAAATTCCCTCCTGCTTTTTCCGCTCTTACTTCCATGTGAGCTAATCCATTCTTACGCTCTAAATCATCAATGTCCATTCCTTTTCCATCATCTTCTATTTTGATCATAATGGCCTCCTCTATATCAATAAATGATAAAATAATTTTATCTGCTTCAGAATGTTTTATGGCATTATTCACACTTTCCTGCATAATACGAAACACCTTAATTCCTTTCTCGCTATCCAATACTAACTCTTGCTTAGCCAGAAAATCCAACTGAAATGAAATATTAGGAACTAAACTTTTTGCTTTAGATATAAAGGAAGTGAGTTTTAATTCTAAATCTTTCAGTGTAATATTCTCTTTATTTAAAGCCCAAATGGTATCTCGAAATTCTGCGATGGTAGATGCGGAGAACTCTTTAATTTCATTGAGCTTTTTTCCCAATACAATTACATCCTCTTTTTGTGCCACATATTGAGCCATATCGAGAGAAGAAATGATAAAAGTTAATTGGGAACCAATATTGTCATGCAAATCTCGGCTGATTCTTAAACGTTCCTCTTGCACCTGACTCTTTATTTTAACCTCTGCTAATTCTTCTTTCAATTGAATTTCTTCTTGTAATTTCTTTCTTTTATATCTGAACTTTCGATAGTTCTCAATAGCTCCAATAATGATAAAAAGCAAAACTCCAAGACTGATAATTAATTGATAGTTCTTCTGTCGGATTTTAGATTCTTGTTGAATAAGTTCTTTCTCTTTTTTCTCACTTTCGTACTGGGTCTTCAGCTCTTCAACCATTTTGTTATTCTCCAGTGTAAATAATTGATCAGAAACAGAATCGGCTCTAAGCTTATAATTCATAGCATCCTCATAATTTCCCAAAACCAGATAAAACTGAAAGTAGGCATCATAATTTTGTAATTGTCTTGGCATTGATTTACACTCCAAGGCATATTTCTGGGCTAATTCTAATTCATTCTCTACATCATTTGCATTTTCAGCATTCAACAATTGATTCTCCAAATAGAATAGAGCAATATTATTATGGGCTAAGGACAAACCATCTATGTTTTGAAGCTCCTCGTATATATCTATAGATTTCCTAGAATAGAATAATACCTTATCAAATTCATGTTCCATAGAATATAAAGAGGCAAGATTAGAATAGACCAAAGCTAAAGCACGAAAATCTTTAGCCTCTTTAATTCCTTGCTCTGCTTCCTTGTGTAAATCAATCGATTTCTTAGTATTACCCAAATTCCGATGCGCGCCCGCCACATTCACCAAGATGGTATATCGTGCTCGAGTATTATTCGATTTTAGAGCATAATCATAGGCTTTCTGATGATAAATCAATGCCGTCTCATATTGATTCATTTCCTTAAAAACACCACCTAAATTATCATAAACCTGAAAATATCTTTCTTCCCAATGATTAGATTCTACAATCTCTATGGCTTCTAGAAGATATTTGGTAGCATCCTCAAATTCTCCTAACTCAGAATAACAAACTCCAAGCTTACTTAAACTCGATAATAACTGTGCAGGATTGTTAAGGTTTTTCCTGATTTTATAGGCTTCAATATTATATTCTAAGCCTTTTTTATAATCCGATTTTAAGGTATAAAGGATACTTAAATCATTATAAGCATTAGCAATAAGTACAGAATCCCCATGATTTAGAGCCAAATCTAAACATTGCAAACCATATTTCTCCGATTTCTCCACATCAGAATAACTGAGATAATAACACAAATCGGAAAGTATTTTAATCTTTTGCTCTCCACTTAAATCTTCCACTATCAACTCCAAACTATCAGTATTCACAGCATTTGAAACAGGAATAATAAAAATGGAAATTAGAAAAGAACTAGCAAGGATTAGCCATTTTCTTTTTTGAATAATAATCTTTTTCATTTAGCTTTATTAGTATTTGGGTACCAATTTACTAAATTTTAAAATTCCATTATGATTTTCACCAAAAATTTGTGAAAAAGTTATAGAATATGAAGGTATAAAGAATGATAAATTATTGAAATTTGATAAAAAAAATACTATGAAAAAAGTGGCCTTAATAGCAGGTGGTGATTCTGGAGAATATGAGATTTCAATTAAAAGCGCATCCATAGTGGCTCAAAATATTCCTTCAGAGAAATATGAGGTTTATTTAATCGAGATTAAAGGTAGCGATTGGATTTATCGTCATGAATCACTAGGTAAAATCAATATTGACAAAAACGATTTCTCATTGACTATAAATGATAAAAAAATTAGTTTTGATGTGGTTTTTAATGCGATTCATGGCACACCTGGTGAGGATGGTAAAATATTAGCATTTCTTGAAATGCTGAAAATCCCATTTACTTCAACTGGCTCTATCAGCTCCGCACTCACCTTTAATAAAGCATTCTGTAATCAAGTGGTGAAAAATGCAGGTTTTAATGTGGCCAACTCTATGCACCTTTTCAAAGAACAAACCTATACGACAAAGGATATATTAACCAATATTACCCTCCCCTGTTTTGTTAAACCTAATCAAGGAGGATCGAGTGTAGGAATGAGTAAGGTTAAAACTGAAGATGAAATTCTTCCTGCACTTAAAAAAGCTTTTGCCGAAGATACAGAAGTATTGGTGGAAGAGTTTATTGAAGGCAGAGAGTTAACCATAGGAACCATAAAACTAAATGATGAAATCATCACCTTTCCGATAACTGAAATCATCAGTAAAAAAGAATTCTTCGATTTTGAGGCCAAATACAATCCTGAATTAAATCAAGAAATCACACCAGCACAAATTCCCATCAGTTTGAAACAACAAATTGAGGAGGTTTCCACTAAACTATATCAGGTTCTACACTTGAGAGGTGTAGTGCGTTTTGATTATATCAATAGTTTAAATGGATTATATTTTCTAGAAGTGAATACCGTACCTGGTCTATCTGCCGAAAGCCTTATTCCACAACAGATTAGAGAATTCGGCTCAAGTACTCGTGAAATATTTGACCTCATGATTCAAGAAGCACTTAGAATTGAATTATAAATATAAAAACGAACTTAAAAAAGTAAATAATCATCTTCTAACTGGGAGTTTTCAAATAAACATTCAAAACTTTCTAAAATATTTTACAAAGCATAGACAACTGTTTCTATGAAACTTAGGTCTATAGGTTTATAGTAGCGTTATTGTTTCTTGAATTTATTGTAACAATTCTACACAATAAAATCGCTTTAACATTCGTTAGAATAATATCAAAAACAAAAGTCAAAATGGTTCGTTTATACAAATGCAAAGATGAATTATCCACCATGTCGGATAAGGAGTTATTCCACATATATTGTGGATACCCTATTCATCGACCCAAGGAGGAGCGCTACCTTGCCGCGAGAATCCTAGAAAGCCGCGATTTTAAATTTAAAAAAATTGCTATTTATAAACAAAAGTGGGAATTAGAAACATGGAATAACTTAAATAAGAAACCAAGTTTTTCTTTAAGATCTTCTAGCTTCTATAATAAGCTGATTATTTTCCTGCTGTTTATGGCATTTCTACTGATTACTATATTCGTTATCAACCCTGTTTTTTTTTCTAATGGAAATTTTTCCTTTTCTTCAAATGGTGACGTTTGGTACTTTTTAAATATTTTTAGCTTTGTGGCCTTCATTTACATTTTTGGATTTATTGGTTATATCGGTAAATTCATTAGTAAATTTAGAACTAAGAAAAAAGCATTTAACATGTATGACCAACAAGCTGTATGAGTTTAAAAAGAATAGTTTTTGCCACCAATAATGCCCACAAATTAGAAGAAGTTAGACACTACCTTAAAGGGCAATACAAGATATTAAGTTTAAAAGACATCGGATTTAACGAAGACATCCCAGAGCCCTTCGAAACCCTGCAAGAAAACGCACAAACCAAATCAAGAACCATATTTAACCGTTTTGGCTTCGACTGCTTTGCTGATGATACTGGACTAGAGGTTGACACCCTCGGTGGTGCTCCTGGAGTTTATTCAGCTCGTTATGCAGGCCTTGATTGCAGTTTCCAAGACAATGTAAACAAACTTTTAGAGGAGCTCAAAGGAAAAGAAAATCGAAATGCCAATTTCAGAACAGTTATCTCCTTAATTATAGATGGCCAAGAATTCTTTTTCGAAGGACGAGTGGATGGCAGTATTACAGAAACTTCAAGTGGAACAGATGGCTTTGGCTATGATCCGATTTTTGCACCAGAAGGGAATGAATTCACTTTTGCTGAAATGAGTCTTGATGATAAAAACAAAATCAGTCATCGAGGACGTGCTGTTGCCAAACTCATCCAATTCCTACAAAATCAGTAAGCATCACAAAAAGATTCTTATTTTTGTGCTTCCTTTGAATTTAATCCTATGCTAAGACTTTATACATCGTTTTTTAAGCAAGCACTATTCTGGCTCTTGTTCTTTGCTCTAGGCAGAGCGGTTTTTCTGATCTATTATGGAAGCGAAGCTTTAACGGCCGCTGATACTTTTAGTGAAATCCTGATGAGTTTCTCCAATGGTTTTCAGCTTGACTTAGCCACCACTTGCTATTTTATGATGTTTCCTTTTGTCTTGCATTTAGTCACCATATTTTATAGCGCCCCTATTATAAGTAGAATCAATCAGATATACCAAAGCATACTTATCATAGCCTACTCTTCTTTAATTAGTAGTGAATTAGGCATATATGCAGAATGGAAAACCAAAATAAACTATAAAGCACTTCTATACCTTCAGAACCCTTCAGAGGTGATGAATACGGCGCAAACCAATCAAATCATCGGTTTTTCACTACTCACCATATTACTTAGTCTTTTTGGAATTTGGTTCTATAATAGATTCTTTCACTCTAAGCTAATTAGAATACATACCCCACCTGTTCTTAGCCTCCTATTTTTTATCATTATGCCTCCCCTATTAGTACTTGGAGCAAGAGGTGGATTACAAGAAATCCCTATTAATCAAAGCCAGAGCTTTTATAGCAAACATGCCATTTTAAATACAGCGGCGACCAATTCTGTTTTCAACCTTTATATTAGTTTTCATGAGAACCAAAAGAGTTTAAACGAGAACCCTTTTAAAGAAATGGAGGATGTTAAAGCAAAACAAATCGTCGCCAACATATACAAAACTAGCCAAGACAGCACCACCCAAATAGTGAATCAGAAAACACCAAATATTGTATTGATCATTATGGAAAGTTGGTCGGCTGATTTAATATTCACACCAGAAGATGAAAAAGTAGTTACCCCTCGCTTTCATGAATTAATGAAAGATGGGGTATATTTTGATAATATTTATTCCACAGGACCACGCTCCGAACAAGGAATGGCAAGTATCTTTAGTGGATTTCCTGCTCACCCCATCTCATCCATCACTGTTCAGCCTGACAAATACCAGAAGCTTCCCAGTATGGTAAAAGACTTTAAAGCCAAGGGTTATGCCTCCTCTTTTTATTTTGGTGGACAATTGATTTATGGAAATATAAAGAGCTTTATTATTTTCAATGGGTTTGATAGAATTAAAGAAGTATACGACTTTAATAAAGAATTACCTCAAGGCAGTTTAGGAATTCATGATGAATATACTTTGCATGAAATGAAAGAAGATTTAAGTAAAGATCAACAACCTTTCTTTGCTTCCTTATTTACCATGAGCACTCATTCTCCCTACGACCAACCTATGGAGGAAAAAATTAGCTGGGGAAAGAATGAGCAGCAATATTTAAATTCTGCATACTACACCGATTATAGCATGGGTAAATTTATTGATGAAGCAAAAAATGAAGCTTGGTTTGAGAATACTCTTTTCATTTTTGTGGCCGATCACTCCCATAATAGTTATAAGAATTTAGCCATGAGCAATCCTGAATATCAAAAAATCCCATTGCTGTTTTATGGAAATGTGATTGACAGTGCTTGGCGCGGAAAAACGGTTTCACATTTGGGTATCCAAACAGATATTCCAGCAACGCTATTGGGACAATTAAATATGGATGCCACAGCATATCCTTGGAGTAAAAACCTATTAAATCACTATGCTCCAGAATTTGCCTACACTTCCTATGAAGAAGGCTTTGCTTGGAAACGACCTATTGGATCAATTTCCTATGAGAAAAGATTCGATAGACTACACTATAATACGACTCCTCCAACTGCAAAAGATAGTATAAGCAATGAAGGAAAAGCATTTCTTCAAGTATTATTTCAAGAATATATGGATCAATAATGGCGATTTATTATTTAGAAGAAAATGCGGAACCAGGTTTTCCAGATCCAAATTTAGCCAATGAAGACGGAATTCTAGCAACGGGAGGAAACTTAAGCGTCAAATGGCTACTAACAGCCTATGGATTAGGAATTTTTCCATGGTTTAATGAAGAAGATCCTATTTTATGGTGGTCGCCAGATCCAAGATTGATATTATTACCGCAAGAATTCAAGCTATCAAAATCACTAAAAAGAGTGATAAAAAAGAAACAATTCGTGGTTAAATTCGACCATCGTTTTACTGAAGTGATAGAAGCCTGCTCAAAAGTACCTAGAGGAGACCAAGGAGGAACTTGGCTCACTAACGAGATGAAAGAGGCTTATATGAAATTGCATGAGCGTGGACTTGCGCATAGTGTAGAAGTTTATGAGCATGACGAGTTGGTGGGAGGACTTTATGGAGTTTCTTTAGGAAAATATTTTTGTGGTGAAAGTATGTTTTTTAAAAAAAGAGATGCATCTAAAGTAGCTCTTTACTATCTTTGCCAAGAATTAAGCAAATGGGGCTTTCATTTTATTGACGGACAAGTTGAAACAGCACATTTAATCAGTTTAGGAGCACAAAACGTTGCCCGAGAAGACTTTTTATCTATCCTCAATGAAGCACTTACACATCCCACTTGCCTCGGAAAATGGACAAAAACAATTAGAGATGAATTTTGAAATACAAGGAACATTAATCGTTAAAAACGACACGCAAGTGATTAGCGATAGATTTAAGAAAAGAGAATTTGTGATCGAGAAAAAAGAATCCAGCCCTAATGGATTTGAATTTGTTGATACTATCAAATTCCAATTGACACAAGACAAGTGTAATTTATTAGACAGCTACGAATTGGGCAACGATATCAATGTTGCTTTCAATATTAGAGGTAATAAATGGGAGAAAAATGGTCAAACGAGTTATTTCGTAAACCTAGATGCTTGGAAAATTGAAGGAGCTTCAGCAGGAGCTCCAGCGCCACAAGCTAGTTCTTCATCAACTCCTCCGCCACCTCCAGCCGGTGATGCACCAGCAGAAGAAGAGTTTGGTGATTTGCCATTCTAATCAAGAAAAAGAAATAAGAAACCGGAATCGACAAAGTCAATTCCGGTTTCTTTGATCTATACATGGGCCAAAGGCCCGACACGTCAAAACCCTCAACAAGCAAAGCGCAGGTGAGGGGGCAAGACCTTGGCAAAGCCAAGGCAAGCCTAAGGGCTGAAAGCCCGACACGTCACCCAAACCTCTCAATTTATTGAACACCGTTCAATAAATTATTTTTCACTATCTTTACCCAGAAAAACCAAATAAACACCCATGAAAAGTCATCAATTCCTATTCGGAACTCTCCTATTTATTTCCTTATTTTTAGGCTTAACTATTGCCCAAGCAGAAGATTCCTCAAAAACAAAATCCCCAAGTCAAACTGAAGAGCTTCCCCTGCCCACAGGCTATAACACCCTATTTGCAGGTTCTGGCGAATGCTTGCAATGCCATAATTCTATGATAGATTCCGATGGAAATAATATTGGGATATTAGACGCATGGAAATCAACGATGATGGGGAATGCTTCCAAAGATCCATTTTGGAAAGCCAAGGTAAGCTTTGAAACCATCATCAACCCAGGTTTACAAGAAGAGATTGAGACCACTTGTACCAGATGCCACGCTCCACAAGGAAACTTTGAAGCTCAACATAATGGGCAAACACATTATAGTATAGCAGAGTTGAATATGGATCCATTAGCAAAAGATGGTGTATCTTGTACAACCTGTCATCAAATAATGGAAGAGTCTCATGGCAATTTCAGTGGAAACATTCAATTTAATAGCGCACATGAAATATACGGCCCATATTCTGATATCTTCCCAAATCCCATGATTAATACGACTGGCTATACCCCTACTTATAGCACTCATATTAAAGATTCGGAGCTCTGTGCTAATTGCCACACCCTCCTCACTCCTACCGTAGATTTAAATGGTCAGCTTACAGGAGGTGAATTTGTAGAACAATCGGTTTATCAAGAATGGAAAAATTCGGAGTCCTTTACCAATGGTGTCAGTTGCCAAGACTGTCATTTACCAGAGATTGATGAGTCCATTGTGATCAGCACTATGCCTCCATGGCTAACTGGGCAAACACCTTTTGGAAAGCATGAATTAGTTGGTGGAAATGTTTTTATGCTTCGCCTTTTGCGCGATAATATTGATGAGCTAGAACTCACAGCAGGAGCAGAAGATTTTGATGCTAGTATTTCTCGTACCCTCCATCAACTTCAAGAACTCAGCCTACAATTAGAATTAAATATAGAGGAGCGTGACCAAGATAGCCTATACTTATCTTTAAGAATCCTCAATTATGCTGGTCATAAAGTCCCAAGTGGTTATCCGAGTCGACAAGTATTTGTGCAATTGGAGGTACAAAATGAAGCCTTTGAAACTATTTTCTTGAGTGGTGGCTTAGACGAGAACTTCCAAATAATAAACGAAGATGAGGAATATGAACCTCATTATTCCATGATCAATAATGAAAACCAAGTACAAATCTATCAAACCGTAATGGCCAATGTAGAAGATGAGGTAACTACAACCTTGCTTCATGCCGCATATCCATTAAAGGACAATCGACTTCCTCCAATGGGCTTTAGCACCAGTCACCCCAGCTACGATACGACTATTATTGCTGGTCTTGCAGCTTCAGATGAAACATTCAACCCTTCAGAACAAGGTGGAGATTTGATTAAATACCATATTCCAACCCAGCAATATCAAGGCCAATTAAAGGTCACGGCAAAAGTTTATTATCAAACGGTAGGCTCCAAATGGCTGGAAGATATGTTTAATGAAAGCAGTGAAGATATTGACCTATTTGAAGGAATGTATGAAGCTTCAGATAAAAGTCCAGTTTTAATGGGAACAAAAGAAATTATCAGTCTTGAAACTACTATAAATAAGTTGGAAAACCTCCCCAAGTTCTACCCTAATCCAAGCCAAGGCTATGTCTTTATTGAGAATAATCAAAATTGGGAGCAAATCGATATTTACCATTCCAATGGTCAATTTATTTCAAACATTCAGCTTACTAATCAAGAATTAGTAAAGCTTGAACTTCCTCAAGAAAATGGAGTTTATATGATTCAGCTTAATAATAAAGAGGGTCATTCAGAAATCTTTAAGATTCTAAAAATCTAATAGAACTATGAATCAGAAAAGCGGATTAAATAATATATGTTCTAATCCTCTGCCACATCAAAATTCTTAACCTGATATTTGGTAGGACCATTTATTCTTCCAATGGCACAGCTTGCGTAAGAAACCACAGTGCTTTTTATATTATTTTTTCCTTTTTCAGGATAACCTTTTCTCTTTAACTTCGACTTAATTCGCGCTACAGTATCTTTCCCTTCAAACTCAAGAGTGATTTTGCCAGTTTCAATTTCCACATCAACTTGGCTCACCTTTTCTTGCTTCTTCACCTCTTTTATAATGGTATTTTTACAACCATTACACTTTACGTTTTCTACAAATATTTCTGCGACCATCATTGTTATTTTATTCACACAAAAGTATATAGAATCTCAATAAACACTTATATATTAACACATTTTTATCATTATTTAGATTTAAACTCTCTAAACATAATATTTTTTAAGAAACTATCTTTTCTGCGAATATATTTTTAATTTTGGAGTCGTATTTCTATACAAGTATCAAAAAAACCTAACAAATGAATATACACGAGTATCAAGGAAAAAAAATTCTGAAAAGTTTTGGCGTTAGAATACAAGAAGGTATTGTAGCTGCTACTCCCGACAAAGCAGTAGAAGCCGCCAAAGAATTACAAAAGCAAACAGGAACTAGCTGGTGGGTGATTAAAGCTCAAATTCATGCAGGTGGCCGTGGTAAAGGCGGTGGAGTGAAACTTGCTAAAAACCTAGATGAGGTTAAACAAATTGCAGATCAAATACTAGGAATGCAGTTGGTCACACACCAAACTGGTCCAAAGGGCAAAAAAGTTTTAAAAGTTTTAGTGGGCCAAGATGTTTATTATCCTGGAGAATTTGAAACTCAAGAGTATTATATGGGCGTATTACTCAATAGAGATACTGGAAGAAATATCATCATGTACAGCCCAGAAGGTGGTGTTGACATTGAAGGTGTTGCTGAAAAGACTCCTCATCTTATTTTTAAAGAAGAAATTGATCCTAAAGTTGGTCTTCAAGCTTTTCAAGCTAGAAAAATTGCTTTTAATTTAGGCCTCACTGGTGGTGCCGTTAAAGAAATGGTGAAATTTGTATATGCATTATATGCTGCTTACGAAGGAACTGATTCTAGCATGTTTGAAATCAATCCTGTTTTAAAGACTTCAGATAATTTAATTCTTGCTGTTGATGCTAAGGTAACTCTAGATGATAATGCATTATTCCGTCATAAAGATTTTAAAGAACTACGCGATGAAACAGAGGAGGATCCTATTGAAGTAGAAGCGCGCCGATTCGACCTTAACTATGTGAAACTAGATGGTAACGTAGGTTGTATGGTAAATGGAGCTGGACTAGCAATGGCTACTATGGATATGATTAAAATGAGCGGTGGTGACCCTGCCAATTTCCTTGATGTTGGAGGAACCGCAAATGCAAAACGTGTTGAAGAAGCATTCCGTATCATTTTAAAAGACCCCAATGTAGAAGCTATTTTGGTTAATATCTTTGGTGGAATTGTTCGTTGCGACAGAGTAGCCCAAGGTATTGTTGATGCTTATGCCAATATTGGTGATATTAAAGTTCCTATCATTGTAAGATTACAAGGAACTAATGCTACCGAAGGTAAAGCACTCATCGACAAATCAGGATTAAAAGTATCTTCAGCTATTGCTTTAGAAGATGCTGCTCGATTGGTAAAAGAAGTGGTTGGATAAAACCAGAAATAATATATTTTGAAAGCCGAATTCACTATGAAGTCGGCTTTTTTTATGTTCAGAATACTGCCTTAAGTGTTAAATGCATTTATACTCCTTGCTTACTAAAACAGAAAACCTTATATTAGATCCACAATTATTAAACAAGTTATTCACCTATAACCACAGTCATACAATCTAGATAGATGATATGATATAAAATGACATAAAATGAAGACTCAACAATTTATTTACTTCCCACGACAAGAAGCCAAATGCAATATTCAAAAATTTAATTTCTACCCTGATCTGATTTTAATCTTTGCCAGTAGGTCCATGTTTGCTGATACTCCATTGGTGAATATGCTCAAAAAAGCTTATCCAAAAGCTATCATCACTGGTTGTAGCACTAGTGGTGAAATTAATGGAGTCAATGTAAATGACAATAGTCTGACTGCAACTGCAATTAAATTTGATAAAACAAAACTAAAATATAGCGAGGTAAATATTGGCGACTTCAAGAGTTCTGCTGAGGCTGGCACCCATTTAGTTCAAGGACTAGTAGCCGAAGACTTGAAGCATGTATTTGTATTATCTGAAGGTTTGCAAGTAAACGGGACAGAATTAGTAAATGGAGTAAGAGCCGGATTACCAGAAGGCATAAATACCACAGGAGGCTTGGCTGGAGATGGTGCTTTATTTGAAAAAACTGTAGTGGTTTCAAATTCCGGTGAAGTTAAAAGCGGTCTGATTACTGCCATCGGATTTTATGGGAAAGACATTCAAATAGGTTATGGAAGCCTCGGGGGCTGGGATAGCTTTGGAATCGAACGTTCAGTGACCAAATCGGATGGAAATATTTTATACGAAATTGACAATCTTCCAGCTTTAGAGTTATACAAATCTTTCTTAGGTGAAAAAGCGAAAGACTTACCTGCTTCTGGCCTACTCTTTCCACTCAGCATGCGAACTGAGGCTGGGGCTGAGCCTGTTGTAAGAACCATACTTGCCGTTGATGAAGAAAAACAAAGTCTGACTTTTGCTGGTGATATTCCTGAAGGATCCTTTATTAAACTAATGAAAGCCAATATTGACAGACTCATCAATGGTGCAGAAAATGCTGCTGAGGTGAGCGTAAATCCATTGACTGATAAAACAGCACAATTGGCTATATTAATTAGTTGTGTTGGGCGAAAACTTGTTCTTAAGCAAATGGTAGAAGAAGAAGTAGAAGCTGTTCAAGAAGTAGTTGGCGAAAACGCCATCCTCACAGGTTTTTATTCCTATGGAGAAATGGCCCCTTTCCTCGAAGGTGCAAAATGTGAGCTTCACAACCAAACCATGACCATTACCACTTTTGCTGAATAGAACCCATAAAACTCAAATTACTCAATGCACCGTTTATTAAAAAGACAAATCAAAAAAACATTGTCAGCAGATCTGAATGAATCAGGTCTGCTCGATGATTTTATTGAAGCAGTAAATACCGCCTATAAAAATTTTGATTCAGATTATCAGCAATTAGAACGAACCTTAGAAATTAGTGCTAAAGAATCCTTTAAAGAATTAAGCGATTTCAAAAATGCTATTAGCAAAACATCTATGGTTTTTATTACCGATTTTCACGGAGTCATCACCTTTGCAAATGATAACTTTATTGAAGCTATAGGATATGATAAGAGTGAATTATTTGGCCAAAGAAATCAGAAGTTCAATAGCAATTATCATGGCTCTGTATTTTATGACGAAATGGCTAAAACCGTTATTAACGGGAATGTTTGGAAAGGTGAAATTAGAGATATTACAAAAGACGGTAAATACTTTTGGACAGATACCACCATTGTTCCATTTTTAAATTCAGCTGGTAAACCCACAAAATATATCACCTTTAAAATTGATATTTCAAAGATTAAAGATGCTGAACAAGAAACCATGGCTTATGCTAAAAACCTGGAGAAAATCAACAAAGAATTAGACCAATTTGCCTATGTGGTTTCACACGATCTAAAAGCACCTTTACGTGCCATTAATAATCTTTCGGAATGGATTGAAGAAGACATGGAAGAGGCCATGGATGAAGATACGAAGAACAACATGAACTTATTACGCTCGCGTGTTACAAGAATGGAAGGCCTTATTAATGGAATACTAGAATACAGCCGGGTGGGTAGGATCAAAGCAAAAATTTCACATGTAGAACTCAATCGGTTTTTCCATGAATTAAAAGAAGCCAACCAAACCAAGAAACATATTGAATTTGACATTCCTCAGAATATGCCAACCATTCATACTGAGCGGGTCACTTTATATCAAGTCCTACAAAACTTCATTAGCAATGCCATCAAATACAACATCAGCGAATCGATTAAAGTAAAAATTAGATTTGAAATCAATCCTCCATTTTAC
Organism: Lentimicrobium sp. L6; assembly: GCF_013166655.1. Lineage (NCBI taxonomy): Bacteria > Pseudomonadati > Bacteroidota > Bacteroidia > Bacteroidales > Lentimicrobiaceae > Lentimicrobium > Lentimicrobium sp. L6. Next base: position 109,838 of record NZ_JABKCA010000003.1, on the reverse strand, counting down.
TATTTTAGTGTAACAGATAATGGCCCCGGAATAGCTGAAGAGTATTTGGAGAAAATATTTGTTATTTTCCAAACACTCCAAGCCCGTGATAAAATTGAAAGCACCGGTGTAGGCTTAGCCATAGTAAAGAAGATAGTTGAAGACAAAGGTGGAGAAATTACTGTAAACAGTGAAATTGGGAAAGGAAGTACTTTCAAATTTAGCTGGCCCATTATTATAAAAAACGAAATATTTTAACGCATGACAGATACAATTATTAACATCCTACTTATAGAAGATGATGAAGTGGACATCATGAATGTGAAAAGAGCATTCAAAAAAAACAATATTGAGAATCCACTATACATAGCCCACGATGGAGTGGAAGCATTAGAAAAACTCAGGGGAACCCACGAACAAAAAATCCATTTTCCTCGCATTATCCTACTAGATTTAAATATGCCACGTATGGGAGGATTAGAGTTTCTAGAGGAAATGCGAAAAGACGAGAAGCTTAAAACCATCTCCGTTTTTATTATGACTACCAGTAATGAGGAAAGTGATAAACTAAAAGCCTTTAACCTAAATGTTGCAGGCTATATACTTAAACCTCTTTCAATGAATCAGTTTATCCACGCTGTCTCCACTTTAAAGAGTTATTGGAAGCTTTGCGAATTCCCACCAAATTAAACCAAATGAAAGACGCCGAACAAATAAGAATATTATTGGTAGACGATGATGAGATTGATATTATGGCTTTTAAGAGAGCACTTAAAAAAGCTGAAATTTCACATTCCATCACCTCCTTTACTTATGCCAAAGAAGCCCTAATTCACCTTACTGAGCATAAAACAAACTATGATTGTATCTTCATTGATTACCTATTACCAGGTGTTGATGGCTTACAATTACTAAGACAAATAAATGAATTAGACATATCTATTCCTGTAAGCGTAATCACCTCCCACGGAGATGAAAAACTAGCTGTGGAGATAATGAAGGAAGGCGCTTTTGACTATTTCCCAAAGTCAGAGGTGAGAGCTGAGCAATTGAGGAAAAAAATTAATTCAATATTGCAATATAATGAAATCCAAAATGAAAAATCACAAGTAGAGAAATCACTACAAAAGCACAAACTATTTCTCCAAGGCATTACCCAGTCCTCTCCTAACATCATCTATATTTTTAATATGGAACAAAGAGAATTCACCTATGCCAATAGAAATATTTTAAATGACTTGGGTTTTGAAATTTCTGAGGATGAGGTTTCAGGCTATCAATCTATTATTGAGCAAATGAATAAAGAAGATGCTCAAGCTGCTTTTAAATATATGCAGGAAATTGCTGAAAATCCCGATTATCAAAATTCCGAACTGGAGTTCAGATTGAAGAATTCCAAAGGAGACTGGGTTTGGTTTTTCAATAAAGATTCTATTTTCAGTAGACATAAAAATGGACATGTAAAAGAAATTATTGGAACAACTATTAATATCTCTAATCTCAAGAAAGTAGAAGAAGAATCTGCCAATGCCAAAGAAGTAGCCGAAAAAGCTTTGGAAATTAAAGCAGAGTTCCTCTCTAATATGAGTCATGAGATCAGAACTCCAATGAATGCGATTATTGGCTTAACCGACATCGTTTTGCAAGAGCCTCTAACTGAGTTAGTGAAAGATAATTTAAAAACCATAAAACATTCTGCCGATAATTTATTGGTTGTAATCAATGACATTTTAGACTTTTCTAAAATTGAAGCTGGAAAAGTAAAAATTGAGAAAACGAGCTTTAACTTTATCTATCAATTGGAGCATATTGAAAAGACCATGATTTTCAAAGCCCAACAGAAGCATTTAGACTTTAATTTAATTATTGATAGTGATATTCCTGAGTTTTTATTGGGTGACCCATTTCGCCTAAATCAAATCATCCTGAACCTTTGCAGCAATTCCATAAAATTCACCGACAAAGGTCATGTGGATATTAAAGTGAAATTAAACAGAAAAGTGGGAGACCAAGTCAGTATTCACTTTTCTGTTGAGGACTCTGGAATTGGAATTTCGGAGGATCGCCAAAAAGAAATTTTCGAGAGCTTTACACAAGCCGACGTTAATATCACCAGACAATTCGGAGGCACAGGTTTGGGACTTTCCATCACTAAACAGCTCATCCAGCTTATGGGAGGCCAAATACAGTTAACGAGTGAATTAGAAAAAGGATCTAAATTTTTCTTCGATTTGGATTTCACCATCAGCAAGTCAGCCACAAAAGAATTTGATGCCATCAACTATTCAGAAAAATGTTTAGCAGGTTTAAACATTCTGGTTTTTGAAGATAACCTGATCAATCAAAAAGTAATATCTCAAATTCTACTGAAATGGGGTTGTAAATTTCAATTGGCTGATAATGGTTTGATTGGAATCGGTAAAATGGCCAAAGAATCCTTTGATATAGTTTTGATGGATTTACAAATGCCAGTAATGGATGGTTATGAAACCACCAAAAGAATAAGGCAAGGTAATGCCGGAATCAACAATATCAGAATTCCAATCATTGCGCTAACTGCTGATGCTTTTCCCGAAACAAAAAAGAAAGTGGTTGACCAAGGCATGAATGATTTGGTGAGTAAGCCTTTTAAAAAAGAGGTGCTTAATCATAAACTATATAAAATGGCTATGAAACATTGTCCTGAGCAATTGTCTTATAACCAATTGGATTGATTTAGTCGAGAACTGAAAACTCGGAATTCTCACTCTTATATTCTGGAATCATCTTTTTGAGGAGCTTAACCAACTCAAATACATCTTGTTGAGCTAAAGCTTCTTGAAAAGCCATGACCGTGTTATTAATCTCCTCTATTTGAGACTCCTGCACATTGGCGATCAATATTTTTTCATGATGAGTTGGTTTTGTATTTTCTTCTTCAGCCAACAATTCTTCATAAAGTTTTTCACCGGGTCGTAAACCAGTAAATTCAATAGCAATATCTTTATTAAGCTCAAGACCAGAAAGGCGTATCATCTTTTTAGCTAAGTCAACAATTCTTACTGATTTCCCCATATCAAAGACAAATATCTCCCCTCCTTTCCCCATACTGCCTGCTTCTAAAACTAATCTACAGGCTTCTGGAATAGTCATAAAGAAGCGAGTAATGTCTTTATGAGTTACAGTAACAGGCCCCCCATTTGCTATTTGCTTTTCAAACAAAGGAATAACAGAACCATTAGATCCCAAAACGTTTCCAAAGCGAGTGGTGATAAACTGAGTTTTAGAACTTGATGCTAAGGAACGTACATAAACTTCAGCAAATCGCTTGCTGGCTCCCATTACATTGGTTGGGTTTACAGCTTTATCAGTGGATATCATCACAAACTTGCTCACTTTATGCTCCACAGAAAGATTGGCCATATTCCTTGTTCCGAGCACATTCACTCTAATGGCTTCCATAGGATTTTTTTCCATCATGGGGACATGTTTATAAGCCGCAGCATGAAAAACATAATGGGGTTTAAATCGAGCAAATACAGCTTTCATTCTATCCGTATTTGCTACATCAGCTAATATATAACGGGCTTCTACGTTTGGGAATGTTGCACTTTGCTCTATTTCTAGTTGAAATAAAGGACTCTCCGCTTGGTCTACCAAAAGGAGCTTTTTGGGCTTGAACCGACTCACTTGTCTTACCAATTCACTTCCTATACTTCCTGCAGCTCCACTTATCAGAACCACTTTATCGCGTAAATCCCCTTTAACCTTAGCTTCTGAAAGTTTTATCTCATCCCTTCCCAATAAATCTTCTATTCTAACACTACGAATTTGCTTCAAGCTCAATTCACCGTTAATCCAGGTTTGCACGGGTGGAACGTTTAAAACTACCACATTCAATTCCATACAAATATCTATCAATTCCTGTTTCCTGTTATTAGGTAGGCTTTGCACTGCTAATATCAGTTGCTCTATATTTTTTTCCTCAAGTATCTTTCGAATATCATCGCCAGAATAGACTTTAGTTCCACCCAACCTTTTTTTAGCTTTAGATTTATCATCATCGAAAAAACCGATGATTTTTACTTTGGAATTAATCTCTGCCTCTAGCGCACGGCTGGTAATCACACCTGCCTCACCAGCTCCAAATATCATTACCTTTGTAAACCCAGAGTGAGGTTTTGACAACTCGATATAAGCTATCTTCACAAAAACACGATAACTTACCAAGAACAAAAGAGAAGTAATAAACTCCAATATAATAATACTATAAGGGATTAAATGAATTTGTAAAGAACTACGAACACTTATCATATTTGCGATTGCAAATAGAATACTTCCGCTGCTCAAAATAATAAAAATCCGACTGGCATCTCGAGTACTGGTATACTGTATAACTCCGGCATGCATTTTCGCCACAAAAAAGCTGAATACACGAACTGTAAAAATAATGACAAAAGCCATATTAAAATATGCTATTTCACTTCCGGGTATACGGAAATTAAACCTTAACATATAGGCTGTTAAAATAGAAAAAACGATAATAAGCGTATCAATAATAAATACAGTCCAGCGGGGTACTTTATATTTTAAAATCCAATCTTTCATTGAGGTGTTTTCGAGTTTCCAAATATACATGAATAATATAAATGTCTAATTTTAAATATCCAACTTTATAATTGGTTTAAATAAGAGACATGCTTACTGAATATTACCAAAATGGAAAATTTGTAATTATATTATCATTAATTTCGCGGCATAAAATAATGTCTACTCAAAAATATTAAAAATGAGAAATACAGCTTTCACCCACATCCACGAGAGTTTAGGCGCCAAAATGGTGGAGTTTGCAGGCTATAAAATGCCTATTCAATACGAAGGGCTAAATACTGAGCACGAAACAGTGAGAAATTCTGTTGGTGTTTTTGATGTATCACATATGGGAGAATTTTGGGTTTACGGACCTAAAGCTCTTGATTATTTACAAAAGATAACGTCGAATAACGTAGCTGCTTTAGAAGATGGTAAAGTCCAATATAGTTGCTTTCCTAATGGAAAAGGCGGAATCGTAGATGACCTTTTGGTTTACCGTTTTGAAGCTGAAAAATATTTATTAGTGGTTAACGCTGCCAATATTGACAAAGATTGGGAATGGTGTACCAAACAAGCAGAGCTCATGGGCTTAGAAGCTGGAAAAGACATCACAAATGCATCTGATAATATTGCGCAGTTAGCGGTTCAAGGTCCTAAAGCTTTAGAGGCTATGCAGAAATTAACTTCTGTAAATATCGTAGATATGGAATACTATACTTTCCAAGTTATAGAGTTTGCTGGCATTCCAAATGTCATTTTATCCACTACCGGTTATACTGGTTCTGGTGGATGCGAAATCTATATTCCAAATAAAGATGCCGACCAGTTATGGAAAGCCATTTTTGAAGCCGGAGAAGATTATGGTATCAAACCAATTGGTCTAGGTGCTAGAGACACCCTACGTTTAGAAAAAGGATTCTGTCTTTATGGAAACGATATTAACGATACTACTTCTCCTATTGAAGCAGGTTTAGGTTGGATTACAAAATTTGTTGAAGGCAAAGATTTCATCGATCGTGACTATATGCAAAAGCAGAAAGACGATGGCGTAACCAGAAGATTACGTGGATTCGAAATGTTAGAAAAAGGTATTCCACGACAGCATTACGAAATTTGTGATGCAGAAGGTAATGTAATTGGTGAAGTAACTTCTGGCACTCAATCTCCAATGATGAAAAAAGGAATTGGTATGGGATATATTGCTACTGCTCATGCAAAATTTGGTAGCGAAATTTACATTAGAGTTAGAAAAAGCTTAGTAAAGGCTCAGATTGTAAAGATGCCTATCTACAAGGATTAGTATAATTTTACTCATAAAAAAATGCCATCACTAATTAAAGTGATGGCATTTTTTTATTTATGAAAAGAGTTTAATTTACTAAACCTCTACCTATCTTTTTAATTTTACCTTGCTCTTTTAGTTCAGCAATAAGGTGATCTAAAATTCCATTGATAAACACTTTACTCTTTGGGGTACTAAAGTATTTACTCAGGTCAATGTATTCATTCATAGAAACTTTAATTGGGATAGTTGGCATTTCAAGTATCTCAGCTAAAGCCATCTTTATCAGAATTTTATCAATAGTTGCTAATCTTTCAATTTCCCAGTTTTTAATATTTGGTTTAATCAACTCATCATACTCAAATTGCTTGTCCAAAACTTCCTTATACAAATCTCTTGCGAAAGATCTATCTTGACTTCTACCCTCCTCTTTATCATCTTTAAACAAGGGAGGAAGTCTTCTTTCTTCAGTCCAACCTTGTTTGTAATTAGATATAATCATCATCACCACTTCTGCAGCTAAATTATAATCATCAGTCCAATCCAAATTTTTCTCCGCAAATAAAGAATGAAGACTTTCGTGGGGTAATACTACTTCTTCAAAAAAGCGAATAACAAATTCTTTGTCCTGCTTATAATTCGAATCTTTGAGCTGAAGATAATCGTTATAAAACTCAGTTTCCAAAAGATTCATAAATACTTTTCTAATCATTTCGGGCTCAGTTGACCAGTTCACGGCCAAATTATCAACTCTGCGATTAAAATCTGCATTATCGCGAATCTGGAGTAAAACAGGATTATTAATAAACCTAGTGTTTGGGTTTTTATTCTCCTCTGTAGGAAAATGTTTCTTTTTGGCTTCTTCTAGACGGTTTTCAGAAAAGTCTCTAACTTCAAGCATAAAACTCATTTGATAAATGGCCAAGTCATATAATTTATCAAACTTACTCATTAGTTTTTTTTGTCCATTATATACATCGGTTTGGTCAGATTGAATGGCAGCATAAAGGGCTTGTAGTACCTTGATTCTGATATGTCTTCTATTTAGCATGGCATTTTTTCTATGATAAGAACTATTTCGGCGGCAAAAGTATCTAAATTTTTCATTCATAAAGATAAAAAAAAATCCGAAAAATGATAAATAAATGTTCACAACTCATTAAATCCTACTGAATAAAAAAAAGAATTAGCTAAGTAGGTCAAACACACCGAATTTCATCAATACCACATTGATTTTTTTTATATATTTGCAGCCCTAAAAATCGATGAGACTTTGATCTCTTTCAAAACAATAAATAAAGAAGGTATTGTTTTGAATTAATTTGAAGAAAATAAAACACTTATAAAAAGAAAATTCATGAATATCTCAAGAGAAAACACAGGAGATTTGACAGCAGTTCTTAAAGTAGAAATTGCAGAGCTTGACTACGCAGAGAACGTAAAAAAAGCATTAGGTGACTTAAGAAAAAAAGCCAATATCCCTGGGTTTAGAGCCGGAAAAGTTCCTTTTGGCGTTGTGAATAAAATGTATGGCAAATCAGTTTTGGCAGATGAGGTTAACAAAATGTTGGGCGAATCATTGAACAATTACATTACTGAGAACAAACTAAATATTTTAGGACAACCCCTTCCAAGTGTTGACCAAAAGGACGAAATCAATTTTGATACTCAAAAAGATTTTGTTTTTCATTTTGATATTGGTTTTTCTCCTGAAATCAATTTAGAGTTAAACAAAGACATACATGTTGGGTACAGTGAAATTGAGGTAGCAGATAACATGGTGGATGATTATATGACAGATATTCGCGAGCGTTTTGGCGAACAAACTCATCCAGAAAATGTAGAGGAAAACAGTAAAATTACAGCTTCATTTAAACAATTAGATGAAGAAGGAAATGCAATAGAAGGCGGAATAGCTTCTGAAGATGCTACATTTGCTGTAGAAGATATTAAACTTAAAACCATCACTAAATTATTAGTTGGAAAAGCTGTTGGCGAAACAGTAAAGTTAGACCCCATGAGAGCTCTTAAAGATGCCAACAAGGTTGCAGCTATGCTTAAAGTTGCTAAATTAATGGTTGAAGATTTAAAAGCAGAATTTGAAGTTGAAATAAAAGAAATAGTTAATATTACTCCTGCTGAACTTAACGAGGAATTATTTAAAAAAGCATATCCTAGTGCAGAGCTTAAAACTGAAGAAGATTTAAGAAACCGCATTAAAGAAGATGCTTCAAAGCAATTTGCAGGTGAAAGTGACAAACTATTCATGGGAAAAGCTGTGGATGTTTTGATAGAAAAAGCTGGCATGAAATTACCAGATGAGTTCATGAAGCGTTGGATTTTAGAAAACAACGAAGGTGAGCTTACTGCAGAACAATTAGAAGTTCAGTATGACAGCTATGCTAATTCTTTGAAATGGCAAATCCTTCAGAACAAACTCATTACAGACAATAATCTACAGGTTAGTGAGGAGGAAATAAGAAATCATGTTAGAGGTTTCATTAGTGGTCAATATTTTGGCGGAATGGAACAAAACGAAGCTTTCGAAAGCTCATTGAATGGTATTGTTGATAATGTCTTGAAAAATCAAGATGAAGTAAAGAAAATCTACGATCAACTTTACGACAATAAAATTTTGAATCTATTTAAAGAATCATTATCTTTAGATATAGAAACCATGCCTCTTGAAGACTTCATTAAAAAAGCTAGTGAAGTTCCTCAGGCATAAAAACCAACGAGAATGAATCCAAACGAATTTAGAAAATATGCCACTGGCCATATGGGTATTAGCAGCCTAACCATGGATCGCTATACTTCAATGGTTCAGAATTATATCTCTCCTACTATTATTGAGGAGCGCCAATTAAATGTTGCCCAAATGGATGTTTTTTCCAGGTTAATGATGGATAGAATCATCTTTTTAGGTGTCCCTATTGACGATTATGTATCTAATATTATTCAAGCTCAACTTCTATTTCTAGAAAGTGCCGATGCTGAAAAAGATATACAGATATACTTAAACACCCCTGGGGGATCAGTTTATGCTGGATTAGGTATTTATGATACCATGCAATATATCCAACCTCAAGTAGCTACTATCTGTACAGGCATGGCTGCTAGTATGGGAGCTGTACTATTATGTGCAGGTGAAAAAGGCAAGAGAACAGCCTTAAAGCATAGTAGAGTTCTTATTCATCAGCCAATGGGTGGTGCACAAGGACAAGCTAGCGATATAGAAATCACAGCTAAAGAAATCCTGAAACTTAAGAAAGAACTTTACCAAATCATCAGCAGTCATAGCGGTCAAACCATTAAGAAAATAGAAAAAGATGGCGACCGAGATTACTGGCTAACTTCAGCGGAAGCCAAGGAATATGGTATGATTGATGAAATTTTGGGAAGGTAGTTTTTATTATGGGAAAGAAAGAAAAAACAGAAGAGAAGTGCTCATTCTGTGGAAGACCAAAAGAAGAAACTAGTATTCTTATTGCTGGATTCTCAGGTCATATTTGCGATAGTTGTGTTGAACAGGCACATATTATAGTTAAGGAGGAAGTAAAAGGAGACCACAATGGTATTCCTACTGAAGAAATACCTACTCCTAAAGAAATCAAAGGGTTTCTTGATGAATATGTCATTGGTCAGGACGAAGCAAAGAAAATCCTTTCGGTAGCGGTTTATAATCACTATAAGAGAATAGGTCAGCCCGAAAGCAAGAAGTACAAAGATGTTGAGATTGAAAAATCAAACATCGTGCTGGTAGGCGAAACAGGAACAGGAAAAACACTTTTAGCTAGAACTATTGCCAAAATCCTTAAAGTTCCATTTGCCATTGTTGATGCAACAGTATTAACTGAAGCTGGTTATGTTGGAGAAGATGTAGAAAGCATCCTATCAAAATTACTACAAGCCGCTGATTACGATGTAGCTTCTACCGAAAAAGGCATCATCTTTATTGATGAGTTGGACAAAATTGCTCGCAAGAGTGATAACCCTTCTATCACTAGAGATGTATCTGGCGAAGGAGTTCAACAAGCCTTGCTAAAATTACTCGAAGGAACAGATGTGAACGTTCCTCCACAAGGTGGTCGTAAACACCCTGAGCAGAAAATGGTAAAAATCAACACTCGAAACATCTTATTTATTGCCGGAGGTGCCTTCAATGGAATCGAACGTCATATTGGCTCTCGATTAAGGACCAATATGCTGGGCTACGGTGCTAAAAAAGGGAAAGAGCAAATTGATATGAAAAACCTTTTACAGTACGTTTCTCCAACAGATTTAAAGAAGTTTGGTCTTATTCCTGAAATTATTGGAAGAATGCCAATACTTACTTATTTAAATCCTTTGGATAAAGATGCACTGAAAAGAATTCTTACTGAACCCAAAAATGCCTTGACTAAACAGTTCGGTAAACTTTTTGAGATGGATGACATTGAACTTAGTTTTGCCCAAGATGCTATAGAATATATAGTTGACAAAGCCATTGAGTTCAAAATTGGAGCTCGTGGTTTGCGTTCTATTATTGAAGCAATAATGACAGAGGCCATGTTTGAAGCTCCATCTTCAAAAGACAAAAGCAAACTTAAAATCACAAAAAAGTATGCTGAAGACATGCTGAATGAAAATGGAATAAGTAAACATAAAGTGGCCTAAAAATCATTTTACACTATCAAAAAGCTGCTTTTAACACGAAAGCAGCTTTTTTTATGGTATAAAATTTGATTAGTTTTGTTTTCAATTAATAATAATTATGATTCGAGCTATCATTATTATCGTTCTCAGCATTGGATACTCTCATTTGTTTTCTCAAACAAATGGAGTTATTCCTGCATATATTGAAAATGGAGATACCATATACGTGGAGTTTCTGAATGAAGTTGAAGTCAAAGCTCCATTGGTTTTCGATAGTAAAAGAAATGCTAAACGATATAGTAGAGTCGTTCGATATGTAAAAAAGGTATATCCTTATGCAAAAGTAGCTGGAATAAAAATGAGAGAATACGAAGCCATACTCGAAAAAACAGATAAGAAACGAGATCGAAAAAAGATTATGCGTCGAGCCGAGCAAGAATTAAAAGAGGAGTTTGAAAATGAATTGAAGCAACTCACCTATATGCAAGGCGAAATCTTATTAAAACTCATTGATAGAGAAACTAACACATCGGGTTATGAATTGGTAAAAGATATGAGAGGAGGTTTTAAGGCCACATTCTACCAAAGTTCTGCCAGATTATTTGGCTTCAATTTAAAAGATCGTTACGACCCAGAAGGACGAGATAAAGAGTTAGAATATATTGTTCAGTTAATAGAGCAAGGCAAGCTTTAAGTTATTGCTTCAAAATATTAGACAGCTCAGCAAAATTAAATGGTTTACGCAGCATACCATTCATTCCAACTTTATAACATTTAGTCTTTATACCCTCAAAATCTTCAGCTGTTAATGCAATAATTCTAACTTCCGATTTCTTTGGATTGTTTTTCTCGATGTTCCTAATCTCCGTTGCAACTTCGAAACCATCCATACCCGGCATCTTAATATCGAGAAGAATGAGATCATAATCCTTAACTCTATATTTAGCTATGGCTGTTTTACCTTCTCGTGCTACTTCTACCTCATGACCTATTCGGTCTAAACTGACTTTAGCTACTTTTTCATTTATCAGGTTATCTTCAACTAATAGAATCCTCAGTTTAGAATCCTTTGAACCCTTTGATGTGATTAGTATATCTTTCTTATACTTTGCAGGAATAACAGCTCCAATTTCATTGGCCAGATGCGACAAGACAATTGGTTTGTTTAGATAACCTGAATAGCCTGCCTCACGCAAAGTTTCTTTATGATAAAGGTTTGCTGAGGCTGATATTAAAATAATTTCAGCTCTATTTAAGGGTCTCATTCCTTTCAACCTTCTAATCTCCATCCTATCTGTAACTTCCTGAAAATGTCTTTCTAGTAATATCAAATCAAAAACATCACTAATCTTATTATTCTCCATATACTCAATAACCTCACCAGTACTTGTAAAAGCTAAGACTTCTATACTTAAGGTTTGTAGGTATTCTTTGAGTATCTTTCTGCTAATTTCATGTTTTTCAATAACTATGGCTTTCAATCCGCTAAAAGTAATTCCAGAATTACTATGACTAAAAGCCATCTTGTTTGTGGTTTTCACAAATAGGGCAGTAAACCAAAAATTACTTCCCTTACCCTCCTCACTCTTGAATCCCATTTCACCACCCATCAGTTCACTCATTCGCTTAGAAACTGCCAAACTTAATCCAGGGCCATTATAATCGAGGAATCGCTTTTTGTCTATTTTGGTTACCGTATTATAAAGCGCTTCTTGCTTAACAGGACTCATTCCCATACCAGTATCTTCTACTCTAAACTTTAAAGTCACCGTATCTAGTTGACTCGATTCTGTTTCCACATAGATAACTATTTCACCTTTTACAGTATAGTTTACAGCATTCCTTACAAAATTCAGTAGAATCTCTTTAAGTCTAACAGGATCCCCCAACATCAATTCAGGAATCCCAGGTTCAAGATAAACAACCAATTCAATCTCTTTCTCTTTAATCTCCGGTTGAACATACTCTGCAACACCGTGTACAATATCATTAATATTAAATGGTACTTCATCCAAGTCTATGGTATCTGAAGCCAAACGAGCTCTATCAAGAAGAGAATTAACTGCTGTTAATAGGTTACTTCCACTGGTATTAAGATCCACCAAATATTCATCCTGTTCTTTATCTAGTTTTGTTTTCTTCAATAAATCTACTAAACCCAAAATACCATTCATTGGAGTTCTAATCTCATGAGAAATGGAAGACCAAAATTCCATTTTAGTAGAATTTACACTTTTTAAGATTTGATCTTTCTCCTCTTGAAGTTGCTTGATTTTCCTATATTGAAATAGCAAATAGACGATCAAAATCGTAATTAAAACGATTAAAAATATGGCTAAAACATTAATATTCGTTATCATAGAAATGGTTTTTAAAAGTACATCAAGATACAAATAATCAACTCATAGAACAATTCAAAGATTGCTACTTTTCAACACATAAATATGAATAAACCAATAAAACAATATGCTTAAAAAAGTTCACCGAACAATATTTCTTGGCTTAAACACACAAATCAACTGACTATTTCCTTCTCTCTAAACATGAAATTCGGTGTTTTTTTCATCCACCAATAGAACAAGTAGTGGTGTTTATTAGTAATGATAACAATAGAATCAAAAAGAAATGAAATAAGAACACAAAAAACCACCGCAATCGTTTGAAATTCAGTAATCGAAAATATCATTTGCCTTATGAAATTTTAACGCAAATGAAAGCATAAATTTTGTAAATTTGCAGTCCTAAAAACGAAATTTATATATTTTAAAATACATAATAATGGGTAAAGAAAAAAATCAAAAAAACGTTTATCTCTGGGGAGATAAAAAAGCCGATGGTGATGCTACCATGAAAAACCTATTAGGTGGTAAAGGTGCTAACCTTTGCGAAATGAATTTAATTGGTGTTCCAGTTCCTCCTGGTTTCACTATTACTACCGAAGTTTGTACCCTTTATAACGACAAAGGTCGTGATTACGTAGTTAGTCTAATCAAAGAAGAAGTTGAGACTGCTGTTAAAGCAGTAGAAGAAATGATGGGTACAAAATTTGGTGACAAAGAAAACCCATGTTTACTTTCAGTTCGTTCTGGAGCTCGTGCTTCTATGCCAGGAATGATGGATACAGTTTTAAACCTAGGTTTGAACGATGCTGCTGTTGAAGGTATCGCAAAAAAATCTGGAAACGATCGTTTTGCTTGGGATTCTTACCGTCGTTTCGTACAAATGTACGGTGACGTAGTTATGGGAATGAAACCTGAATCTAAAGAAGACATCGATCCTTTCGAAGAAATTATTGAAGCTATTAAGGAAGAAAAAGGCGTTGAAGACGATAAAGACTTAAGCGTTGACGATTTGAGAGAAATGGTTAAGCGTTTCAAAGCTGCCGTTAAAGCTCAAACTGGTCAAGATTTTCCAGATGATCCATGGGAACAACTATGGGGTTCTGTAATGGCTGTTTTTGATAGCTGGATGACAAAAAGAGCTATCTACTATAGAAAATTAAATGATATTCCTGCTGAATGGGGAACTGCTGTTAACGTTCAGGCCATGGTATTTGGTAACATGGGTGCTAATTCAGCTACTGGTGTTGCCTTTACAAGAGATGCTGGTACAGGTGAAAACCTTTTCAACGGCGAGTACTTAATTGATGCTCAAGGTGAAGATGTTGTTGCTGGTATCCGTACTCCTCAGCAAATTACAAAAGAAGGTTCAATGAGATGGGCTGTTCTTGCTAGTGTTTCTGAAGAAGACAGAGCTGCTAACTTCCCTTCATTAGAAGAAGCAATGCCTGTAATTTATAAGGAACTAGATGAGTTGCAAAACAAACTAGAACAACATTATAAAGACATGCAGGATCTTGAGTTCACCGTACAAGATGGTAAACTTTGGATGCTACAAACAAGAAATGGAAAACGTACTGGTGCAGCTATGGTTAAAATTGCCATGGACAAGCTTAAAGAAGGTATGATTTCTGAAAAAGAAGCTTTATTAGAAGTTGAAGCTAACAAATTAGATGAGTTACTTCACCCTGTATTTGACAAAGATGCTCTTGCTAGCGGAACTGTTGTTACCAAAGGTTTACCAGCTTCTCCTGGCGCTTCTACTGGACAGATTGTTTTCTTTGCTGACGAATGTGAAAAATATGAAAACGCTGTTTTAGTTAGAATTGAAACTTCTCCTGAAGATCTTGAAGGAATGAATGTTGCCAATGGTATTTTAACTGCTCGTGGTGGTATGACATCTCACGCTGCTGTTGTTGCTCGTGGTATGGGTAAATGTTGTGTTTCTGGCGCTGGTAGTCTTCGTATCGACTATAAGAAGAGAACTATGACTGTTGATGGTAAAGTTTTCAAGGAAGGAGACTGGTTGTCATTAAACGGAACAACAGGTGAAATCTTAGAAGGAAAAATTGCTACTATCAAGCCTGAGTTGAGTGGTGATTTTGGTGAGTTAATGAAATTAGCTGACAAACATTCTGTAATGTTAGTTAGAACTAATGCAGAAACTCCTAACGACTCTAAAGTAGCTCGTGACTTTGGTGCACAAGGAATTGGTCTTTGCCGTACAGAACATATGTTCTTCGAAGGTGATAAGATTAAAGCTATGCGTGAGATGATTCTTTCAGAAGATGAAGCAGGTAGAAGAGAAGCTCTTGCTAAATTATTACCACTTCAAAGAGAAGATTTCGAAGGTATTTTCCAAGCGATGCACGATCTTCCTGTAACTGTTCGTTTACTCGACCCACCATTGCATGAGTTTATTCCTCACGAGGAAGAAAACCAAAAAGAGATGGCTGACGAAATGGGACTTACTGTTGAAGATATCAAACAAAAAGTTGAAGATCTTCACGAATTCAACCCCATGTTAGGTCACCGTGGTTGTCGATTAGGAAATACCTATCCTGAAATTACAGAAATGCAAACTCGTGCTATCATCGAAGCTGCTTTAAACCTAAAAGCTAAAGGAATTACTGCTAAACCAGAAATTATGATTCCTCTTATCGGTACTAAAGCTGAATTGAAGATGCAAGAAGAGATTGTGAGATCTATTGCTGAAAAAGTATTCGAAGAAAGAAATGATAGAATCGATTATTTAGTTGGAACTATGATTGAAATTCCTAGAGCTGCTTTAACTGCTGACGAAATTGCTGAAACTGCAGAATTCTTCTCTTTCGGAACTAATGACTTAACTCAGATGACTTTTGGTTATTCAAGAGATGATGCTGGTAAATTCTTACCTGTTTATCTTGACAAAGGAATTCTTGATGCAGATCCATTCCAAGTTATTGACCAAACAGGTGTTGGTAGCCTAATGAAGATTGCTGTTGAAAAAGGTAGAAAAACTCGTCCAAATATCAAGATTGGTATTTGTGGAGAGCATGGTGGAGAGCCAAGTTCTGTTGAGTTCTGTAATACTTTAGGATTCGGTTATGTTTCTTGTTCTCCTTTCCGTGTACCAATCGCTCGTTTAGCTGCTGCTCATGCTAACATTAAGCAAGGTGCTTGGGATGCTGACGCTACAAAAGAAGCTCTAAAAGGTAGTGCCAAAAATATTGGTAATGCTGTTAGTGCTGAGTTTGATGTTGTTGAAAAAGAAGCGAAGAAAGTGGCAAAGAAAGCTCGTAAAGAAGCTGAAAAAGAGTTGAAAAACTTAAAATCAGAAGCTAAAAAAATCATCAGCAAATTCGAAGATGAAATTAAAAATTTGAAGAAGAAATAATTCTTAGAGTTTTTATCTAAATAATAAACCGTCTCTATTTTAGGGACGGTTTTTTTATGCCTCTTTTATAATGCAAACAAAGCAACTAGAAGAATAATTTCAAGTCATTAGAAATAATATCCTTCTGTTTTTAAAACTTTGGTACGATATTGGTTAGTCTATTAACATAATCATCAGAAAAAAAAGCTCATGAAAACTCGAATCATATCTTTTATCATTTTAAGCAGCGTATTTGTTCTTCTTTTTGCTTCATGTAGAAAAGATGACAGACCAGCTCAATTATATACAGATAGTCAAGAAATCATTTTTAAAAAGAATGAAACTATTCAATTCTTTGGAATCACAAATATGGGAAATGCTACCATGGATTACCAAGTATCAACAAACGACGATTTCTTGAGCGTTAGCCCATCATCTGGCAGCATTGGATTTAATCAATTGGCAAAAATACAAGTAAATGCAGAAACTTCAGGGTTAGATTATGGTTTGCATACTGGTTCCATAAACATACAAAGTAATGGTGGAAGTAGTTTTGTAGAAGTAACCATATTAAATCCCTATCCAGATCCACCAGCTCTTTGGTGGGATATAGACTATATAAAAATAGCAGCTAATTCTGATAGAGATTACATTACCATTAGCAATGATGGCGAAGGTATGTTAGAATATAATTTGACTACCTCATCAAGCTGGATGAGCTTTTCTCAAAACTCTGGAAACCTTTCCCCAGGACAAGAAGATAGAGTTTGGGTGATTGCTGACAGATCTGGATTGTCGAATGATTTATATTCTGGTGTGGTGAACATTACCTCAAACGGTGGAGATGCCAGTGTTGAGGTAGATATGGAAGTTGGGGTATATTCAGTAAGCTTCTTTAATCCAACTTATACTATTATTGATATAAAAGTTCCAGGTTTCGAATGGCTTCAAATTCCAGTTTTAGATAGAATTAATTATATATTCCCATCAAATCCGGGAGCAATAACCTATCAAGCCGAAACTAAAGGTGAAACAGTAAACTTCCAACAATTGGGTCTTACTTTAACTTGGCAAGAAACAATAAATCTCAGCAATGAAGACTCCCCAGTCTTTTATTTAAATATCAGTGAAGACTTCTTCTTCTTAAGTGCACAGAATTATGGAGCACATGATTTAAACAATTGGAGTATTAATTATGACACTGAATACCAATTCGACGAAGATGTAAATATTCCAAACGATGGATATGAATACTACTTTGGATATTACGACGCCCTAAATAATTCCAATGTGTATGCAAGTATAGTAGGCACTAATACGGATGCCTATTGGGAACAAGGAAAAGAGTTTAATTTCCCATGGACTTTGAACCAAGGAATATTGGTAGAAAGTGATTTAAAAAAATCAGGTATTATTTCAAACAGAGATTTCAAGAAAAAACATGAAACTCCAGAAACATTAAACATAAAATCTCAAACACAAAAAAATATCAGAACTCGTCATGCACAATCATTAGAGAATACGACTCGTAAGTAATTGTCTTAACACATATCATCAATATAGCCGGAAGTAATCATAATTCTTTCGGCTATTTTTTTGCTTAAATCCCTAACATTTTTACGTTATGTCAATCAAATAGAAAAACGTACATTTGCACCCTAAAATGAAAATGCAACATGGATAGAAATTCAATCATAGGTTTAGTATTAATATTTGCCATCTTTTTTGGCTTTTCTTGGTGGAACGCTCCATCAGAAGAAGAAAAACTAGCCTATCAAAACAGAATGGATTCTATAGCTTTAGTTAAAACTGAACTTCGCTATCAGGACTCTATAAATCGAGTACAGTATAATCAGGAAAACCAAATTAATCCTACTCAACTTGAGGATACTCAAGTAATTGATAATGGTGTAGTTCAAGAGCAATTACAACAGAAATTTGGGGCTTTTGCTAATTCCTCAGTTGGGGAGAATCAAATCATCAATGTAGAAAATGAAGTGATGAAACTCGACTTCCAGTCATTGGGAGGTAGAGTGAGACAAGCTGAGTTAATAAATTATCAAACCAACGACAGCCTTCCTTTAGTTCTATTCAAAGGCGATACTGCCACATTTGGATTTGTGTTTTCTGCTGCCAATCGTCTAATACACACTCAAGATCATAATTTTCAAGCATTTATTGATGGCAGACCTTACCAAGGACAAAAAGTTGAAGTTTCTGGTGACGATAGTGTAACTATAAGTATGCGCTTATTTCCCGATGCCAATCAAGGATATAATCAACACCAATATATTGAGTATGCTTATACCATCTATGGAAACAAATACATGTATTCCTTCAATGTAAGAATGAAGAACATGGAAACTTTGGTGGATAGTAGAAGTGGATATATAGACTTCAACTGGAGTGCCAATGTTAGAAATCAAGAAAAAATTGTAGACCGCTTTAATGGTTCTGCTATTTATTATAAATACTTTCAGGATGATGTAGATTGGCTTTCTGACAATGAAGAAGAAGCAGAAAAATTAGCCAGTAAGGTAAAGTGGGTCAGTTTTAAACAACGATTCTTTAGTCTTAGTATTATTGCTGACAAGGCTTTCATGAATGGCGAGATCAATCAGTATTATATGCCATCAAACGATCCTAAATATGAAATGACCATGTCTACTGTTCTTGGTATTCCGGTGAGTAATACTAGGGATATGGATTTTGGTATGCAGATTTATATGGGTCCCAATGAGTTTAAGAGATTAAAGTCATTTGACCTTGAACTTGAAAAGCAAATCCCAATTGGATGGAGTTTCTTCTTATTGGCATGGATTAATGAATACATTGTAATTAATGTATTCGACTGGTTAGGTCACTGGGGATGGAATTATGGAATCGTCATTTTAGTTCTTACGCTTTTATTGAAACTGGTACTATTCCCAATCGCATACAAAACCTATACCTCCTCTGCAAAGATGAGAGTCTTAAAACCAGAGATAGATGAGATAAACGAGAAGTTTAAAGACAAAGATGCGGTCAAGAAACAACAGGCCACCATGGATCTTTACAAAAAAGCGGGGGTAAATCCTCTAGCGGGTTGTGTTCCTATGCTATTGCAAATGCCTATCTTATTTGCAATTTTCCGTTTCTTCCCTTCCTCTATTGAGTTAAGACAGAAATCTTTCCTTTGGGCTCACGATTTATCTTCTTATGATAGTATTTTAGATCTCCCCTTCGAAATCCCATTCTATGGTGATCACGTAAGTCTATTTACATTATTAATGACTATATCTACTTTGATTTACACCAAAGTAAATAATGATATGATGGGGACTGGCTCTAATCAAATGCCAGGTATGAAAACCATGATGTATATGATGCCTATTATGTTCTTAGGAATGTTTAACAGCTATGCATCTGGTTTGAGTTATTACTATTTCTTAGCTAATATGTTCACCTTCCTCCAAATGTACTTAATTAGAATGACCATTAATGAGGATAAAATACATGCACAATTACAAGCCAATAAGAAAAAGCCTGTTAAGAAGTCTAAATTCCAACAAAAGATGGAAGATATGGCCAAACAAAGAGGTTTAGATCCTAAACAAATGAAGAAGAAATAATACTTATTTCTAAATATATAAAAGCCTCCTCTAATTCGTTTTAGAGGAGGCTTTCTTAGTATTTGCAAAAAGCGCCAATCTCTTCGTCTTTTTTGCTTTCAAATCCAGTCATTTACTATTGTAAACTCCCGAATTTAAAACCTGCAAAAACTTCGACCTTGAAGCCTTTTGCACAATACTACCTATTCTACCAATTATTTGTGCTAATAATTATTTTCGCCTATTATAGTTCACCTGAGGCTGTTTCTTTTTAGCCTTTTCGCTCATCACCGAGAAACCAAATTTACCAAGATGATCGCCTAGTTCATAATAATGGCCATGAGAGTAGACGAGTGGATTTGCTCTGAATAGCTCAAAACTGCCACTTCTTTTATCTAAATATTTCTCATCTGCCTGTATATTGACTACTTCAGCTACAAACATATCATGGGTACCCAGTTCTCTTATTTCAGTGACCTTACATTCAATATTTACAGGAGACTCCACTATAATAGGTGCATTTACTTTTTCTCCTTTTCTAGGGGTCAGCTTCATGGATTTAAATTTATCATAGTCTTTTCCACTTTTAACACCACACCAATCTGTTTGAAAAGCCAAATCTTTATTGGTTAAGTTGATTACAAATTCTTTAGTTCTAGAAACTATTTCATGTGAATGTCTATTCTTCCTAATGGAAGCATATAACATGGGAGGGTTGGTATTCAAAGTCCCGGTCCAAGCGATGGTAATGATATTATAATTATCCTTGTGATCACCACAACTCAGCATTACAGCAGGAATGGGATAAACCATAGTTCCAGGCTCCCACTGTAACTTTCCATTTTTTATAATCTGTTCTTCCATTTTTCGTATTTTCGGTCAAAGTTAAGCAAATCCTTTTTACTTCTAAAATATGATAAATATGACTTCTCCTTTTCCATATAATTACCATAGCCACTCCAAGTATTGTGATGGCGCTCATCAATTAGAAGATTATATTATCGCCTGTATTGATAAAGGATACCAATCTTATGGATTCAGCTCCCATGCTCCTATTCCTGGGGGAAGCGTTTGGAATATGAAGGCTGAAATGCTCGAAGGATATTTGAAAGAAGTAGATCGCCTTAAAGAAAAATACAACAGTCGAATTGAAATCTTTAAAAGCCTTGAAGTGGATTTTATTGATGAGGTTCAAGGTCCTTCCTCCTATGCACATTTATTAGATTATACAGTGGGAAGTATTCACTTTATAGGCAAAGGCCCAATATCTGAATTATTTGAAATGGATGGCCCATACTCAAAATTTCTTGATGGTTTAGCCAAACATTACGATAATAATTTGAGAGCTGCTATGGAACATTATTTTGAATTGAGTACAAAAATGATTCTAAACGATGCTCCTGATGTAATTGGTCATCCAGATAAAATAATCAGCCACGCCTTAAAAAATGACCCCACAATTTTATCCAAAAAATGGTATGGAGACCTATTGGAAGATTTTGCAAATACATTGGAGCAATCAGATGTGATTGTTGAAATCAATACTAAAGGACTGAAATTATCACAACAACCTACTACTTACCCACACCTCTCCTTTTTGAACATCCTCAAGAATAAAAATATAAAATTCCAGATGAATGCAGATGTTCACAAGTTGTCAGATATTGACCTTGGATATCAAAATACCTTAGAACTGATTCGACGTTTAGGAATAAAGGAATTATGGATACGAGAAAATGAGGAATGGAAAGCAAAAAGTATCTAGATTTGCAGCATGAGGAACAGAAGTTTAGATGGAAGAGTTTGTGAAAGCTTTTTTACAGATGATTTGAGTGCAGCTATAGATGTTGTTGAGAAAATCAAAAGTTTGGGAGAATTACGATTCGACTTGAGTCAACTAAGAATTGATGATATCGAACCCATTAAAAGCAGTACAGATAATGCACTAATTTTCACGTGTCGTGGCGGAAATTTTTCTGATGATATTCAATTAGAAGCCTATTTAAAGGCCATAGAATCAAACTATAGTTATATTGACATCGATCTTGAACATGATGGAACATTGCTCCCTTCTCTTTATGCTCCTCTTTCTCAATCATCTTGTCAACTCATTCTCTCTTACCATAATTATAATGAGACTCCATCTCCAAAAATACTAGATGAGAGGATTTCTAAAATGGCATCCTCTAAAGCCGATTTAATAAAGATTGCCACACTGCTTCATAGTCCAGATGATATTGATACACTAATTAAGACTCAGAATTCTCATCAAAATATCATTTGTCTTGGCATGGGTGAATTAGCAACTGAAAGTAGAATAAAAAGTATTCTAAATGGAGGAGCCTTTACTTTTACAGCTTATGATTTAAGTAAATCAACTGCTAAAGGTCAATTAGATTATGATGGTTTTCAAAAGGCCTATATGAATTATAGAGGAGGGAAATCAATAAAATTAGCCGTTTTAGGAAATCCAATCGCTCATTCAAAAAGTCCTGTTTTGTTTAAAGAATTCTTTGAGGAGAATGGGATAAATGGAGTTTACGAGAAAATTGAGCTAGAGCAAATTGAAGAATTAAAGGAGCTACAGCATCTTTATGATGGCTTTAATGTAACTGCTCCGTTTAAACTAAACATCATTCCATTTCTTAATGAATTATCGGATTCGGCAAAAAGCATAGGAGCCGTAAATACCGTGTTCAAAAAAGAGATGCAATGGTATGGAGACAATACTGATTATCTTGGGATTTTGAATTCCATTAAGGAAGTAATCGCTGTCTCAGAAATTCAAAATTGTTTAATCATTGGTGCAGGTGGTGCAGCTAGAGCAGCAGCCTTTGCCATGAATTCTATTGATGTAAATACTACTATCCTTAATCGCACCTACTCTAAAGCCAAAAGTCTTGCTGAAGATTTTTCAATGAATTCCAAAGAAAACATCAATATTGAAGAGTTTCATCTCATAATAAATACTGTTCCGAGTCCTTTCAGCTTAATTCAAACTTCACATCTACAAAACCATCATATCATCTTGGATGCTATTTATCCAAATTCTCAATTTATCCCTTTCCAAAAAGAAAAAGAATTTACACTTATCTCAGGAGAAAAATGGTTATTTCATCAAGCAAAAGCAGCTTATGACATTTTCATATCATAATTATTCACGCTAATTCTTTAAATAGATTTTAATATTTAGCGGTAATTTTTCATATTCAGCTTTCTATTTTATTAACTAAGACTAAAAAATTTCTAAATTCTATTCTTTTCATATTCAGCCTCTACATAATTTGCCAACACCTGACCAAAATCAGAAGCAATTTGTAAACTAGCAAAATGATAATCCTGATTATTTAAATATTGTAAAACCAAATTCATCCTATTTTCTTTATGCATGATTCCTGCGAAGAAAAATCCTTTACTTTCAAAATAAGAGGTATATTTTTCAGTATGATAATCTGCCAAATCTAAGAATAGATAAATAGATTCATATCGAGCGTTTTTTAATTTTTGTAGGTTCTCTTCAAATACCTGCTTTATATCTCTACCTATATGATTAAGCACAATATTTGAAACTTTAAATACATCATCATTAGAAACCTCCAAGTTAGAATAGGTATGATTGCTATCAAAAGAAAAAAGAGGATGTTTAGCAATAACAGCATTCAATCCCAATTGCTTCGAAATAGCCAGAACCATTTTCTTATGATGCTTTGGAACATAGAAAGTCACCTTTTCAGGTTGGTTCAGAACTCGAAACGCAATCATTAAACTTTCTCTTTGCTTTTCCTCCACCTCTATGCTTTCAAAACCTAAAACTGGAGCCCTTGAAACCAATAAAGCAGTATCTAATAATTGCATCTTATGACAAGCCTTTTGTGAATAAGGATGAGAACAAACCGCCATAGCAAAAACACCAAACAATTTCATGCTAGCTGCAACATCATCAATTAAATAAGTCCATAGCTTTTGCATACAACCATAACCGCGATACATAGGGTCGGTGAAAGCAATAC
The DNA here is from genome assembly GCF_013166655.1 of Lentimicrobium sp. L6. NCBI lineage: Bacteria > Pseudomonadati > Bacteroidota > Bacteroidia > Bacteroidales > Lentimicrobiaceae > Lentimicrobium > Lentimicrobium sp. L6. The sequence goes on along the minus strand of NZ_JABKCA010000003.1, from coordinate 86,073 downwards.
CTATTTCAGCAGTTTTAGAACTAGAGTCAGACAAGACCAAAGCTGTATGTGAAATGATTTTATTATCATCTCCAAGGATACCAACTGCTGAAAACATGTGTTTACGTTCTATTTCCTTCTGTACCTTCTTAGGAATGTAGATTAATTCATATGGATAGCTGTAATGGTAGGCAATGTATGCGAGCTTTGAGATGGCATTGGATTCTTCCTTGTCTAATAAACGAACAGAAATATCCTTATGGGTTTCATGTTCTAATTCTTCTTGGAGAATAGAATGTTCATCGGTTTCTGAAATTTGCTTCTTTGGTTTCAAATGCTTTTCAAAGATGGTTTCATTCCCAGCAAACCCTTTCGCCTCAAAACTCACCACATTCATATATTGATGAAGCATTTTCCTGACCATACCAAAACCTTGTTGATCATGATCATCACAAGATTGAATCTTCTCGACATCCATTGGAATACCATGATCGTTGATTGTAATTCTCAAACCTTCTGTAATGTGCTCCAAGTGCACAATGATCTCGTCCACTTGTTCTTCCAAATAAAAACACTTTATGATTTGTTTCAAAACCTCCTCCGTGATTTGGGTAATTTTATTAGCATCCCTCCTCCTAAAACCAACAAGGTGCGCATACTCTTTTATGGAGGCAGAACTAATAGAAATACTCTCTACAGCATTTGGAATATGTATTTTCACTTCCCTCAACATGATTACAAAGTTCTTTTATCAATAATCCTTTTTAATTTTCCAGTGGTGGACACTTGCTCAAATTGCTCTTCGTCAATAAAATCAACTTTTAAATCTATCAGAACTTGATTCTCATTCACTACATCAATGGTTGGAAATGCCCTTCTAATAGCATTTAGAACATCAGTTTCTTTCAATTTATATTTCTGTTCTATCCTCATCAATATGGATTGAGGGCCATCATCTGCAACATCAAGAACAAGTTGCAATTGTCCAGCATAATGAAACTCCTTCTCCAAAACCGCCACAAATTCATTATAATTAAATAGTGGTCCCATCTTGAAAATATCGCCAAAACGACCTAATAATTCAAAGCGAGGTGCTTTTCTTCCACAAGGACAATCTCCTTCAATCCACCTACCCAAATCGCCAATTTCGTATCTATTAAGGTTCTGTCCTTTTCTGTATTTGGAAGTAAAAATCAATCTTCCTACCTCCCCTTTTTCAACAGGTTTTAAACTATCTAATTCGAGTATTTCTAAATATTGAGTCTGGGTGAGCAAGTGATGCACACTTCCTTGCGTATGAGAACAAGCATAGCCCAAAGGTCCAGCATCATTACTACCATAGACAGCGGATTTAAACATTTCTATTCCGAAAGCTTTCTGATACTTTATACATTGCTCTTCGGGCCAATGTTCGCCTCCATAGAATATTTTTTCCAAACCTCCATAAGCTTTCAGTTCTTCAAAAGAATGCTCAAACAGCTGCGATAAGTAAAACGGCATTCCCAAAAGGGTATCAATTTTATTATCTATTATACTTTCGGTTAATTGATCAAAATCGGGGATAGCGGTGATAGGAAATTGCTTGGCTTGGAGAAATTCCAAAATACTCCAAAAGCTAATGAATCCACCGTACATATGCCCTGAATAAAACAGATTGGCACATCTATCCGTTTCAGGATTTAAGCCCGCCGAAAACAAGGCTTCAGCACCTGCTTTCATTTGCACATGATAATCATCATAGGTGTAAACTGCCTTTTTAGGCTTACCTGTAGTACCACCACTTTTGAAAAATAATTGAGCATTTTCTTCTGAAATATGATGGGCTAAATAATCCTCTTTGGTAGTCACAGCTGTATTTGTTGAAAAAGGCAATACATCTTGAGTTTTTAATTCAGAAAAGTCACTAATATCCTTTGTTAATTCCTCTGCCATTAAGCTTATTCTTCGGGAATATCTTTGTAAGGCATACACTCCATCATGTGGCTGCCCTGCATATCCATTGAGCATCTTACCTGGAGGCATGACTCTTGTTACTCCAGCTTGAAACAATTTGGTAGACAAGTCATACAATTCTTCTCTCTGACATGCCAATCCAGCCGATTGCAAATAGGTTCTAAATGGTTCTAGAACAGAAACTATTTTATTCGAGGACAAAGGTTTCACCCAAATAGTACGGTATAAAGGAGAGGGACGTAATGAGGATTTATAATCAACAATAATTCTCCAAATATGATCATTTGATTCTATCACTTTTGATTCACCTAGAGCTTCAGAAGTACGAGCGACTTGAGTAATTCCAGAAATTTCAGCACTCTCTTGTATGCTTGGATTCTTTTGCGGAAAAGTATTGGAAACCTGTTCTAAAATCTCAGAAAAATGATTGGCAAATTCATCCAGTTCTGTTTGATCATCAGTATCTAAATACAAACACTGTGGACTGGAGCAGGCTTGCTGTTCAATCACACAGATATCATAAGCAATGGCCTCTAAACTTGGTCTATCATCTTTTTTACTTTTCGCCACATAACTAAAACTAATCTTATGCCCCCAATCAATAATTCTAACAGATGGAGCAGCCATTTTCTTAACAGCAGCAACAGACTCTTCTCCTCCCCAAGCTGCAATTCCGTTGGCAACTTGATATAATTTCCCTAAAAGCACCTCCTCTTTTGATGAGATTTGAAAAGCATAAACAAATGATTTAAGATGTCCTGTTCCATCAGCATCCACTAATGCTTTTAAAACCAATTGAGGGAAATTCCCATTTTTGCTGGAGTTTTTCAAGAGATTTATATTTCCGGACATTAGGCCTTCCAATACACTAAGTGGTGCAACGGTGGCAGCATTTCCTGGAACAATATGAACAAGAGCACCCAGAGGAGCCCAAGCTTCGAACACGTTGGTCTTAAAATCAAAACGCTTTGGAATAAACGGTTCTAAACTTCCTAATTCTCTGATATATTTCTTCTTTAAATCGTCTTGATTAAAGAAATTTGCAATCACGGATATGGTTTGCTGAGCAGCTTGTTCAGTCTGACCAGACAGCATTAAGGAAGCCATCCATTCTTGAGGCACTTCCTTTTCAATATCTGATTTTACTTTTTCTGCTGCTTTTAATAATACTAGTGGATTAAATTTAATAGATAAATCTTGAGATATGACCTCCTCTAATCTATTCAATGAAGTGGCTAATTCTGATTCAGAAATCCATTCTCCTCTATATAAATGTTCTTTTTTCATTGTTTTTCCTCTTGAATTAAACACTTTCCTTTTTTAATAACTCTGATGCTGATACTGCACAACTTTTATTCTTTGAAACACCTGCTCTACCGAGTATTTCAATAAAAGGAGTTTCAATACCACAGCTACATTCATCACTTGGATGCAACATAGCTAAATCACCCATCATTACACTAATGGCAGGCACAGATGTGATATAAGGAGTCACGAAACATAAAAACCCAGGTTTATTATAACCGATAACCTCATGCGTTTTAGTATCCCTAATAAAGGCTCTTGACCATATTGGAACATGCAGATGATGCTTTGGGCATTCGATATAAGGCACTGAGTGCTCAACAGAACCATATCCATCGCGGCATTGACTCTCAGGAATTCCTAATTGCTGTTCTACTAATGCTGCAAAATCAGCTTTAGATATTTGCTGGTCGGCATATCCTTTCCATCCACCGGCGGTAAAAACCAATGACTTTGGATTGAGTTTTAGAGGAGGCATTCCTAAATCCATCATTTGCTTAATCACAAAATAAAAGAAAGATGGAAATCCGACCACTCTAACAGGTAATCCTTCTTTCTCGTACTTCTTTAATTTTTCAATGGCTCCAAAGGCATCAAATTCATGACCTCCTCGCCCATTGGAACGAAGCAAATAAAACATATCATTAGCAGGAGCATAATGGGTTAAGAATTTACTTGTATTTGTGGTTCCACGAGTAGAATCTGGTTCTGGCTCATAATTGGAAACTATATAATTGGTTTTAGTTTCAGGAGTATTCCAACCATAATAATCATAAACGAAATCTACCATCCTCCGTCCAGAATTGATGGACCAATCATCGAAAAACATCTGACTTTTTTGTCCAGTGGTCCCTGAGGAGGTTAATGTTATGGCAACATCTTCTTTAGAAACCGTTGGTACTTCATGCGTTTTAAAGAAATTAGCATGGATATAGGGAAGCTTTTGTAAATCCTCAAGATTCTTTAAATCCTCAGATTGAATCTGATTTAATTTTAATAATTTGTCATAGAAAGGATTTCTACTTTTATGCCATTCTACACTTTGTTTCATAGCATCTAGGAACAGAGTATCCATTTCCTCAGACTGCAAATAAGGTTGAGGAATATCGCATAAGTCTTGCACTTTTGATAAGGCAGAATGATCTGGCACTTTTAATTCTTTATTATTTTCACTCATCTGTTTTGGTTTTAATGCTTTATACTACTTGAATCGCTTGTCAATAATCTGGATGAGCTTCCCAGTTCGCTTATTGATTTCTAATTGATCTGAATCCAGCCACTCTATCTTGATAGGTTGTATTTTTCTCTTAGCAATTTCCTCTTCAAACATATGACGTTCCTTGTAAACCATTTGTATGATAGCCTCATTCATCAGGTGAATATCATTAGGTTTTTCATGAACGGCTATTTTTAGCGTCAAGCAATCTTTGTGATCGAAATGTTCTATTAGCATTTGCGAATTAGAAACAGAGAACTCACTTTCGAATTGACTTAAGATATGCTGAAAATCCTCCACATAAAAAGTGACAGGGCCTATTCTCGCTCCTTCTTCTGAACGTCCTAGAATTTTATACTTTCTGTTTACACTACCCTTTTCTTCCACCCAAAAGCCATTATCACCAACTGGATATCTGATAATAGGCATGAGCAAACGACTAAGATTAGTACTATAAACTTTACCATGTTTCCCAACTTCATCAATAGGCTGCCCAGTGTCCTCATCAATAATCTCGATAATATTATAATCATCAAATTGACGGTGTTCATTAAAGGCACAGCTATCATCAGCAAAACCTAATAAGCCAGCATCTACACTAGCATAGCCAACAGAACGAATCTCTACTCCTGGAAAAACTTCCTTCAAATAAAATCTTTGATCCTCATACATGGTTTCTCCACCAAAATATATGGTGTCCAGCTTTATACCCTCTATATGATTGGCTTTAATATGATCGGCCAAGGCCATGATAGTAGTAGGAACACAAAGAATTACATTAATATCAAAGTCTTTCATGGTATTGATAATGAATTCTGCTGGCGCTGCACCAGAAATGGGAAAAATAGTCACCTCCACAGGGCACCTTTCTATAGTATCGCTCAAGAAAATAAAACTAGAGTATAACTCTCCTACATAAAATAGGTTTGCTACTCTATCGCCTGTTTTCAAACCATTTGAACCAAAATACTGACCAAAAGAAGTGGTCATGGTTTCCCATTCCATTTTAGTATAGGCTGAAAACTTAGGGGCTCCAGTGGTTCCTCCACTCTTAAACACGATTCCATCGTGGAGTTTACCAGTAAGGAGTTGATTGTCTTTTATTTGATTGGCTTGCCAAAAGGGCTTTTGCTTTGTTAAAGGTAAATCTTTCAATGTCCAAAATCCATCGTCTTTAAGATTTTTATATAAATCTCTATAAAATGGAGATAGCATTTTGGCTTGTGCAATGATCGTTTTTAGGGGGTAAGTTTTCATATAGATTTGATTTATTGCGAGATAAATGTGTTTCACAGCTAAATTACTAATTTTATTAGTATGAGATACCGTAATTTTCAAGAAGATAGTTGCCCTAAGAAACTAAAAAAGCTGAACAAAATAAATTGCTCAGCTCCTTCAAATTTACTTCTCCACTTTATTTAATTCTATATCTTAAACCTATGTATATATTTCTACCAAAGACTGGTCCCCAAACCATAGAAGCGTCAAAATTCTCCCTAAAGGGTTGGTCAGCAGCTACAATTGGATCATTTTGTTTATAATCTAGAATATTCTCTATTCCAAGATAAATATCCAATTTATCGTTCCACACCTTTGTAATCTGTGCATTGAGCAAGTAGAAATCAGGAGACTGACTCGCTCTTTGATACTCAACAGGATTATCCATAGTTGAAGGCAATCGCTTCTGCCCTTGCCAATTTAGGGTCGCATCGAACTTCCAGCTATTTCTAGTTTCATAAGCTAGGTTAGCAAAAGCACGATGAGTAGATACAAATGGCTTATCCATAAGTTCACCTCCATAGGTTGCCTTAACATCGTACCAACGATAGGCCAAACGAACATCGAACCTGTTTATTAACTCATAATCAAATTGGGCTTGTAAACTATTGGAAAAGGAATTTCCGGAGAGATTATAAAACTGTACTTGACGAACATCGCTGTCTAAATCCACAATGATTTGGTTTTCAAATTGTGTTCTATAAACGTCAAAACTAATTACAGCAGTTCTATAATCCAGTTCAAATTCATAACTCAGATTTACACCATAATTCCAGGCCACTTCAGCATCTAATCCATAGGGCTTATCATTATCAACAGCACTTACTAAAACAGCTCTATTACTAGCTAAAACACCAATGTTCTCAGAAATTATTTGTGCTGTTCTTTGACCTCTTCCGGCAGATGCTCGTATGACTAAATCATCTGTCAACAAGTATCGCATGTGTAAACGCGGTGTCATAAAAAAGCCATAATGATTATGATAGTCTCCTCTCAAACCCGCTACAATATTCAACCTTTCTTCCCAATTATAAGTATATTCAGCAAAAGCACCTGGAATTATTTCTGTATGATTAAATGGAGTTTGAGCCAAAGATTGTTGATAATCATCATAAACAAAGCTTGCTCCTATTTTATACATGTGAGCATCGTTTTCCAAAGTATTTTGGAATATATAATTGGCATAAAAGCTTTGTTGTTTGGCATCATATTCTCGTAAGCCAAAATCGCTTGTAAAGTCATGATAAATTCCAGACAACTGCAAGCCCATACTTTTATTGGGGTGATTTGCAAATACAAATCCTGATTTACTCCAAGCTTCTACCCTTTTTGTATTGGTATGCATTCCCCAAATTTCATTGGAGCCGATATCACTTTTATAGAAATTATTCTGCCCTCCAATATGATCAATCATAGTTGCTTTTACTCCAAAATCCCAAACTACTCCATTATAATTATAGTTCCATCTATTTAAAGCAATCAAACTATGACCTAAAGGCATATCTAAAAAGCCATCTTCATTTTTATCATGTCGATTATAATTATTCTTGGCATGAAGTAATAAGGCTGTAGACCACTTATCGTTCAAATCAGTTTTTAAATTCACATTAGCCTCTAGTCTTCCATCTTGGTTTGCAAACAGATTCACATAAAGTCTATCCATGGTTTGAGGCTTTCTCAAGGAAACATCAATTTGACCGGCAATACTTTCATATCCATTTACAACCGTTCCAGTTCCTTTTATCAAACTGATACTTTCTACCCAAGGGCCTGGTGTATATTCTAAGCCATAAATGGCCGACAATCCTCTAATATCGGGGATGTTTTCACGAGTGATTTGAGTATATGGACCAGCCAATCCCAGCATTTGAATTTGCCTTGTTCCGGTCACAGCATCGGTAAATGATGCATCAACAGAAGGATTAGTTTCAAAACTCTCACTCAAATTACAACAAGCAGCCTTGCAGAGTTCTTCTTCTCCAATGGTTTCTACTTTTATGGGGTCCATGAAATTGATACTCGTAGTTTTCACTCGTGCAGCTACTTCTACCTCGTTCAACTCAACAGAGGACTGCAAAACCACCTCCACAAAGGATTGATTTTGAATGAGGATGGTATCATTAACAAAACCAGTAAAACTGATAATAAGAGTCCTCGATTTTGCAGACTCCTCAATTTCAAATAAACCATTAACATCAGAACTTCCTCCAATATTAGTCCCTAACCAATAAACATTAGCACCAACCAAGGCTTCACTATTTTGTTCGGTAACTTTTCCTTTTAGTACAGGATTTTGTTGCGCAAATAATCCCAACACAAAGAAAAACGAACAAATAAATACTATTATCCTCATTAATGAGGAGCAATACCTGACCTATAGGCGCAACATGCAGGTAATTTGTTATAGTTTTTGTCTAATGCTTTTTTGTCTTTTGTATCATGCCCGGCCAACCCCACCTCATCTTCAATCTTATTGAGACTTATTTTTGAAGGCTTATAGATAACTGTTAAATATTGAGTTTTCTTATTCCAGGAAACTTTCTTTACTCCTTTAATTAAGGCGGCATTCTCTATGCGCTCTTTACAACTATTACAAACACCTCTAACAAAAAGGCTATCGGTAATAATCGTTTTGGAACTAGGTTTTTGAGCATTTATATCGGCAGGAGAAATCATCATTAATACCAATAATGTAAGAGCCAATACTGAAATTATATTCTTCATTTTTACATTTATTAAAAATTATTATTGCACACATAGTCTTATAAATAGATAAAAACCCATTCATAAATTAAATGGCACAAAGTATTATTCGTAAAATGTAAATCGTTGAATTAAAAGAAATATTTTCTGGAGTTTTGGAGGTGGTAGGTCTAAAAAGAGATGAGTCACTTCATCCAAAATAGGCTCTTCAAAAGAAAAAACGAAAGGGGTCTTTATTTCAAATGAGACATTCATTTCGAAATTAAAAGCAGATGATAGTTGGTGGTCAGAATCCCAAACAATTAGTTTCTCCACATCGGAACAACATCTGTTATTAGCTTCCTCACCATCACAACAACAAGACTTTGCTTCTCCAATATTCACCGTAGTTTCACCCATACAATGATGCAGAGACACGGTAAAACCTACCGAAATAAGCAAATAAAACAAAACAAAGAATAATGCTGTAATTTTCTTTAACATCATCTGGCAAATGTAGTGCAAAACTCAAGTCAAATCAAGCTTGTCAAATTCATTTATAATAAACAATCTGTTAAGAATCGAAAAACAGAGTACCTTTTAAAGAAATGATTTCGTTATTTTGCCGAATGTATCAGAAAAGAATCATTACCAGTGAAGATGGCTCACATACCATTGAACTTATAGGCCAGAATGAGCAGTATCATTCCACCCATGGAGCCATTCAAGAATCTAATCATGTTTATATCAAAAACGGCTTGGAACGAGTATTACAAAACATCAAAACCATATCTGTTTTAGAAGTTGGAATGGGAACTGGGCTCAACGTTTTACTCACTTGGATTTATGCCAAAGAAAATGGACTTAAAATAAACTATCATGCTATTGAAGCCTATCCTGTTGAAAAGGATATTTGGAATCAGCTCAATTATTCTGCCCAAGTCAACATGCCAGAATCAGAAGAAATATTTTCAAAAATTCATGATTCTAAATGGAATGAAACTTTTGAATTAGATTCTAATTTCTCATTAACAAAAATGGAGGAGTCTATTATTGATTCTAATCTCCCTAACGAAGAATATGATGTGGTATATTTTGATGCTTTCAATCCCGATTTGGAGCCTGAATTATGGACCTCAGAATTGTTTGAGAAAATCTATTGTTCAATGAAACCTGAAAGTGTTTTGAGTACCTATAGTACCAAGGGAATAGTAAAACGAGCTCTGAAATCTTGCGGCTTTAAGATTGAGAAAAAACCAGGCCCTCCAGGGAAGAGGGAGATATTAAATGCAATAAGACAAACAATTTAAAATCAACAAAGCAGAGTGTTTGAACCATGAAGTCCAGGTTCTAGGCATGTGAATAATTCAAAACGCAGAATACTAGTGTATTTGAGGATTTGAATTTTGAGCAATAACGATGAAATTGGGCATTATAGACGAACACTATTTAATCTCAAAGCTCTCGTACCCTACAAAGGGTATTTCAGAGATTTTTAATTCAGAAACCCTAGACCATGCTGGGCCTCTTTCACACCAGGACACAAATGTCTTAATAACAGAATTCTCTCCTTCGGCTTCAATGTAAACAGAACCATCACTCATATTTTTCACATAACCTTTTAGATTGAACTCATTAGCTCGTTTGTTTGTATAATATCTAAATCCAACTCCTTGAACTCGACCTAATACTTTAATCTGTAGTGTTCTCATTTTATCAAAAATTTATTCACCTAGTCTATATGTCATCATTTTATCTATTTTCTCAAATAGCTTCTTTGGCTGATAAGTTCGCCAGTTTTCAAATTCCGACTCGTCTTCAAAACTAATATAATTGTCAATACGAGCTTGTTCTATTTCCGACATATTATGATCAAAGAAATTGAGCCCCACCATCCAGCCATCTTCTATTTGATCAAACCACTCTTCATAATAGGCATCGTCATCAGCATGAAAAGCATGAACGTTTTCACCAATTAAAATATACTTATTGATACCTTGCTCTATCAATTCTTCAATCACATTTCTATATAAATACATAATATCATTATAGAGCAAATCGTTCCATTCACCAATAAACTCCATAATAACGAATCCCATATCATAATCTGTAAACAGAATCTTTGTATACAGTGTTAAAGAGCCAAACTCATCCCACTGAGGGTGAATAACAGTATCATAAATGGCATTTCTAAATTCAAACTCAGAATAAACTCTACCATAAAATGGAGAGTTGGGGTCTTCTTCTGCGGTATATACTTTCCGCCAATTATAGTGAGGTTCTAAAGAAAACATTAAGCATTCATTTATTCAATATACTCAGCCAATACAAAACCTAAATACACCATTAACAAACCTAAAATATTAGAAATGGCAATATAGGATAAGGCCATTTTTATATCGCCCATTTTAAAAAACTCATAAGACTCAAACATATAAGTACTGAAAGTGGTAAAGCTTCCGAAGATACCAATAAAAAGAAATATTTTTAAGTTTGGCGCTATCTGCTCTCGTCCTAAAAGCACAAAGGCAAAACCTATCAAAAAAGACCCAATCAGATTCACCAATAATGTACCAATGGGAAAACCACAAGCTAAAAACTTAATGGAATAGAGTGAGACTAAATATCGAAGTATTGCCCCAATACTTCCTCCTAAGGCTAAATATAAAAACTTCATTATTGGAATATTTGACCACAAAAATAAGAAATGCTTTGGAATGAAATTACTTAAAATATAATTGAGTTATTTTTTGAACTATCAAATGAATACTACACTTTTTTTGAGCCAATATCGTCCATGATTATTAAAGCAAATGAGCTTGAATGCAATTGCATGGGAATAATTTTAAACTTTAGACGCCTCACTAATACTTCATCCACAATCATAAACTCTCTAACCAATTCAAATTCTGCACGTTCTAATTTCTTGTCAAAAACTTGATGAAGATTGGATCTGATTTCACAAAATCCACAATAACTGGTGAAGGCACATCTAGCAGCATCTTTTTCTATATTTGAGCATCCTAATGCATCCCCAAATTCCTTATCAATAATTTCGGAGATGTTTTTTCTAACATATTGACTAAAAGCCTTATTGATGTATTGAACTCTAAATGCATGATCCACCAAAAAGAATAACTGATCCACTTCTTGTGAAATGCAATTGAACAAATGCAAAATATCTTCTTGATCAAATTCTTCAAATTTCATATTCTTCCTTTTAAATCAAATTTTTAATATTTAAATGAAGGTCTTTTGGTATCAAGGGTTTCGACACAAAAGCATTCATTCCTGCTAGAAATATCTCGCGTTTGGTATCCTGAAATGCGTTTGCGGTAAGTGCGATAATTGGAATATCTCTTTGGAGAACCGAAGTGTTTTCTTTTCGAATCTCTCTTGAGGCATCCAGGCCATTCATTTCTGGCATTTGAATATCCATTAATACAATATGATATTTTTTCCTCGCCAATAAGTGCAGCGCTTCCAATCCATTATTAGCAATATCAACTCTAGCACCCCATTTATTAAGAAACTGAGAAGCTACAAATTGATTTAGTTTATTATCTTCTACAACAAGAATGTTTACATCGAGTTTGGAGAATTTATATTCTTGAGCAGCCATATTATACTCTTGGGCTTTCCTCTTCAATGGCTTACAAGGATATATGAACTGGAAATTAGATCCCTTACCCAACTCACTCTCTACATACATTTTTCCTCCTTGCAACTCTACAAAGTTTTTACTGATGGTCAGCCCTAATCCTGTTCCTCCAAATTTCCGCGTTGTACTTGAATCACTTTGCTGGAAACTAATGAAAATACTATCGAGTTTATTGCTAGGTATCCCAACTCCAGTATCCACAACAGAAAAATAGACTCCTTCAATATGCTCATATTCATAAGGTCTCTGGGCTTTCACTATGAGTTTTACATATCCAGTTTCAGTGAATTTTATGGCATTTCCAATTAAGTTAGTTAAAACCTGAGTCAGTTTCACAGGATCTCCATTTACAAAATCGGGAACTTCTTTGCCAATATCATATCTCAAATCAATCTGTTTTCCTTTACTAGCGAATTCCATATTACTCACCAGCTGGTTCAACAATCTTTTCAAGTTAAAATCTATTCTCTCAAAATCTGTTTTCCCTGCTTCAATTTTAGAAAAATCCAAAATCTCATTTATAATTTTAATTAAATTATCTGCTGAATATTTAATAGAATCTAGCATCTTTAGAAGCTTACTATCCTGATTATCTTGAAGAAGCAACTCAGTAATTCCTATAATCCCATTAAGAGGAGTTCTAATTTCGTGACTCATATTTGATAAAAACAATGACTTTGAAGCAGTAGCTTCCTCAGCAATTTTCATGGCTATTCCGAGCTCTTTATTACTCTTTTCAATGTCTTTAGTACGCTCCTCTATTCTTCTTTCTAGGTTCTGATTGAGGCCTAGTAATTCCTGGTTGACTCGGAAAATCTCACTGCTTTTCTCTTCAATGACTCTTTCTGCAGCTTTCCTTGCCAATCGCTCTCTTTTCAGAGTTTGTAATATAGCATCATATTTAGGATCTTCAGCCATCGGATCTATTTAGTGTAAATTGAACAACAGAACCATCCTCCTCTAAAGTTTGCATACTGATGGACAAGGGTTCATTAAAAAACTCAGCTGCAGATTTCAAAAGACCTAAAGCAAAATTCCCTAGCTTTCGTTCCGATTTATATAACACCACCATAGCATCTTTAGTCTTTGCTTTCACAGTTAATTTGGGCAGCTCAGCATCAGGGTACAACTTCTTTACTTCCACATGAATATAATCATCTATCTTCTCAATAAAGCCAAACAACCCTAATGATTTGTGCACAAAGTCTGGATATAAATCTACAAACCGATAGAACAAGTGCTTACCAAAAACTTCTAATAAATCAGGAATTGGAATTTTAGTTTTTGCGTGAAGACTCATCAAGAGGCTTAACATTTCTTGGAAATCGTAAGTCCCTACAGCAGTATATACGCCACCTGATTTTAATTGTGACTCAATAATAATATCGTTACTAATTTCGAAACCAAATTTATCTTCAACAAATTCAATAAATTCTGTAAATACTATGCCTTTCATATCATGGGGATTTTGGTTTACTCAAATATAGACAATAAATTTGAGATATTCAAAAATGAAATTTGAGACATATTCTTTAAAAACAACTATTTCGCCATTAGCAAATTAGGTATTTCTCACATCGGCAAATAGAAGTTGATTGCTTACCTTTGCAAAAATTTTCAAAACAAGATTGACATGGAAATAGCAACATTCAAGCAACAAATATTACAAGGTATCCCTGAGCAATTACCTTCTGTAAAGAAGTATGACGAGGATATCAATCATGCTCCTATTCGTAAAGAAATTCTAAGTCCAGAAGAAAAGAAGTTGGCATTAAAAAATGCATTACGCTATTTCCCGGAAAAACATCATGCTATTTTGGCTCCAGAATTTGCTGAAGAATTAACAGATTATGGTCGTATTTATATGTTCCGTTTTCGTCCTGATTATGCTATTCATGCCCGTCATATCGATGAGTTTCCGCACCAAAGCAAACAAGCAGCTTCTATCATGCTTATGATTATGAACAATTTGGATTATGCAGTTGCTCAACATCCTCATGAGCTCATTACTTATGGTGGAAACGGTGCCGTTTTCCAAAACTGGGCTCAATACCTGCTCACTATGCAGTATTTAGCCACAATGACTGATGAGCAAACATTGACCATGTATTCCGGACATCCCATGGGATTATTTCCATCCCACAAAGATGCACCAAGAGTTGTGGTAACGAACGGAATGGTGATTCCTAATTATAGCAAACCAGACGATTGGGAAAAATTCAATGCTTTAGGCGTATCTCAATATGGTCAAATGACAGCAGGTTCATTTATGTATATTGGTCCTCAAGGAATTGTCCACGGAACTACCATTACCGTAATGAATGGAGCTCGAAAAGTAGCTAAAGAAGGTGAAAATCCATTTGCAGGAAAACTATTTTTAACTGCTGGCTTAGGTGGTATGTCTGGTGCACAACCAAAAGCTGGAAATATTGCTGGAGTGGTTTCTGTTTGTGCAGAAGTTAATCCTAAAGCAACACATACTCGTCATTCTCAAGGTTGGGTTGATGAGCTGATTGATGATTTAGATGTATTAGTAAGCCGAGTAAAAAAGGCTAAAGAAAATAAAGAAGTGGTTTCCATTGCTTACCAAGGAAACATTGTTGATGTTTGGGAGAAATTTGCAGAGAAGGATGTCTTTGTTGAATTGGGTTCAGACCAAACATCATTACACAACCCATGGGCTGGAGGATATTATCCAGTGGATATGAGTTATGAAGAGTCTAACGAGATGATGGCCAAACAGCCCGAGCTTTTCAAAGAAAAGATTCAAGAGACGCTGCGCCGTCATGCTGCTGCAGTTAACAAACATACCGCTCGTGGAACTTATTTCTTCGATTACGGTAATGCTTTCCTCCTAGAAGCTAGCCGCGCTGGAGCAGATGTGATGGCAGAAAATGGTATCGATTTCAAATACCCTTCTTACGTTCAAGATATTATGGGACCTATGTTTTTTGATTATGGTTTTGGTCCTTTCCGTTGGGTTTGTACTTCAAACGACCCTAAAGACTTAGAAATCACTGACCAGATTGCTAGTGATGTTCTAGCAGAAATCATGGCCAGTAGTCCTAAGGAAATCCAAGGCCAAATGGCTGATAATATTCAATGGATTAAAGGAGCACAAGAAAACAAACTAGTGGTGGGTTCTCAAGCTAGAATCCTTTATGCCGATGCAGAAGGAAGAATAAAAATTGCTGCTGCATTTAACAAGGCAATTGAAGAAGGTAGAATTACAGCTCCTGTAGTTTTAGGTCGTGATCACCATGATGTTTCTGGTACGGATAGCCCTTTCCGCGAAACTTCAAATATTTATGATGGTTCTTCATTCACTGCCGATATGGCGATTCAAAATGTCATTGGCGATTCTTTCAGAGGAGCTACTTGGGTAAGCATCCACAATGGTGGTGGTGTTGGCTGGGGAGAAGTAATTAACGGTGGCTTTGGCATGCTATTAGATGGTTCTTCCGATGCAGAGCGCAGATTAAAAAGCATGCTTTTCTGGGATGTAAATAATGGAATCAGCAGAAGAAGCTGGGCCAGAAACGAAGAAGCTGTATTTGCTATTAAACGTGCCATGGATGTAAATCCAGACCTGAAGGTTACACTACCAAATTTTACTGATGAGAAATTGATTGACGGTTTGTTTTAATTACACCATCATTTTAAATCTAGAAAATCCACTTAGCCTATGTTGAGTGGATTTTTTCTTTTTAATATGTATTAACTAAAGGATGATAGCCCTGAGGTACGATGGGATAGTGTCCTTGATTTGTCTTCCTGATACCAGGGCTTCAATCCCCTTTGGGACTTTGATCCCTTAAGTTACCTTAAAGCATGAGGGGATAGCGTCCTTGATATTTTTGATGAGTGTTATAGGAAACTAAGGCCTCAATTCCCTTTTGGTTCAACTGGATTATAGCTAGAGATAGTGTCCTTGGAATTCCAAGTAATCCATATATTCCATCACTAAATCTTGCCTATTTTATTTTAAAATAATATTTCTTTAACCAAGCTTTATAAACGGGATCAGTAAAATTCACTTCGTTTGTAACAATATCAATGATTTCACGATTTGCTAAGGCTTTTTTAAGCTGTGAGATATTTGCTGAGGAACCTAAATCATAAGTGTCCAAAATTTTTTTTGAACTTAATCTTGTTTCTCCGTTTACCAAAGCCTTCAGAAAATGAACCTGCATTATTGACAATGAATCCGTGATATTTTGAAACAATAGCGATAATTGAAGCATCAAGGTATCATGAGCATCGTGTATAGATGGAGATTTACAGGTGTTTATGGTTCTTAGCCAAGTCAGTTGTGCCAATTGCTGTACATAGTATGGATGGTTCTCTACTAATTGTGCTATTAGTCGAGCATCTTTTTCATGTATCTTTTTTTTGCTTTCTAAAAATTTACTTTGAATAAAAGGCACCCATTTATCTTCTTTTATCTTTTCTAAAAAAAAGACATCTCCAAACTTATAAAATGGCATTGAGGGAGAAGTAAATATATCCATCATCATATGTCGCTTAGAACCATATAAGCAATAACTCACTTTTTGATGTTTTTGCCAATGAGAGCGTAGTTTCTTCTGAAATGCTAAAGGATGTTCAAAAGCAGCTATATTTTGGAATTCATCAAAACACAAAACTATTTCTATTTTCTTTTCAATGGCCATTTTTTCGGCTAGATCTAAAACTTCTGACGGATGTTTTTGCAAATCTTTCCAATCGAATGCTAGGCATATTTCTTGCATATTATCCGGACTGAAACTAATTTTAGGAAGTAGTTTCGACATGAATCTTTGCAAATACCCCCCTATTTCATCAATTCTAGATGTAGTCACCTTCATAACGGCCTCTGCCAAAACTTGATAAAACTGAGCTTCAGTTCTTACCTCAAACACATCAATAAAACAAACCTTTACTTTTTTGTTTTTAGCAATAACTCGATCTGCAGCCTTCACCACCAAAGAAGACTTACCCCATCGCCTAGGAGAAATAAGCATAGTATTAACGCCTGATTTAAAGTTATTTACAAGCCTTTCTAATTCCGTTTCTCTGTCAGTGAAATCAGAAAAAAGTGCTAACTTACCATATACAAAAGGAATTTTCATCTATCAAATATTTATCACAAAGATAGGTCATTCAACATGGATTATCAAGTAATATATGTAAGTTTTTTATTAGTAAGTTTTTTATTAGTAAGTTTTTTATTAGTAAGTTTTTTATTACATACTAACAAAATATCGAGCTACTGTTTCTTTTCAGATTCCTAAATTCAGGGTAAAACTTCCTTTCGCATATTCAAGGCTTTAATCCCTTAGTTTGATGTAAAGGGTGATAGCCCTGAGGTTTACATTGAACTTAGTAGAAATACACGAAGGGGCAGCATCCTTGGTTTTATCTTTCATATCCTAGGGCCTCAATCCTTTCGCTTTACTCAAGACTTTGACCCCTCAGTTTCAAGTAATAAAACGCAAAAAGAGATGCCATCGACTTTTGCGATGACATCTCTTTTTTTTTGTGCCTTTATAGCTTTGCGCCCTTCGACAAGCTCAGGGAGCAAAACAAATTAAATCACAATGTTCACAATACGCTTAGGCACCACAATCACTTTCTTAGGAGCTTTTCCTTGTAACCACTTTTCAGCTTCTGGGCTATTTAACACAGCCTCCTCCACTTGTTTTGGGTTCATGGTCACTGCTAATTCCATTTTAAATCTCATTTTTCCGTTAAAGGAAACAGGGTAAGAGAAATTATTTTCAGCTACATGTTCTGCAACAAATGTTGGATATTCCGCTTCTGAAATACTTTCTTGATGACCAAAATTCTGCCATAATTCCTCAGCAATATGAGGCGCATAACTTGCAATTAAAATGGTAAGTGGTTCAAGAATAGCCTTCTTATTGCATTTTAAATCTGTAAGCTCATTGGTACAAATCATAAACTGACTCACTGTGGTATTAAACGAGAAACGCTCAATATCGTCGGCTACTTTCTTAATGGTTTGGTGAAGGATTTTCAACTCAGCTTTGGTTGGCTCAGCATCACTCACCTCAAACTCGTTTTGCTCATTGTGGAATAATCTCCAGAACTTACGCATAAAGCGGAAGACACCTTCAATCCCATTGGTATCCCAAGGTTTATGACTCTCTAGAGGCCCGAGGAACATTTCATATAAACGGAAAGTATCAGCGCCATACTTCTCAATTAAATCATCAGGATTCTGAACATTATATTTGGACTTGGACATTTTCTCAACTTCCCAACCACAAACATATTTACCATCCTCTAAAATAAATTCTGCATCGGCATACTCTGCTCTCCATGCTTTGAAAGCCTCTGTATCTAACACATCATTATTTACAAAACTGATATCTACATGTAAACGAGTAGTTTGGTATTCTTTTCTTAATCCAAAGCTGACATACTTATTGGTACCATTCACTCTATACACAAAGCTTGAACGTCCTTGAATTTTCCCTTGATTAATCAATTTCTGGAAAGGCTCAGCTTTTACAGTTAAACCTAAATCGAAAAGAAACATTCCCCAGAAACGAGAATATAATAAGTGTCCAGTTGCATGCTCATCACCACCTAGATATAAATCTACATTTTGCCAATAATCGATAGCTTCTTTTGAGAAATACTCATTCTGATTATTAGGATCCATATAGCGATAATAGTAGGCACTAGAACCAGCAAAACCAGGCATAGTATTGGTCTCTAACTGATAACCCTCCTCAGTTTTCCAATTGGTAGCTCGGGCCAATGGTGGCTCACCGCTTTCTGTAGGAAGATATTTATCTACTTCTGGTAATTCTAATGGAAGTTGGTCCTCATTTAAGGTTTGAGGCATTCCATCTTTATAATAAACTGGGAATGGTTCTCCCCAATATCTTTGACGACTAAAAATAGCATCACGCAATCTGTAATTGATGGTGCCTTCGCCAATTCCCATTTCTTTTACTTTATGGATGGCAGCTTTAATGGCTTTTTTCGTTTTCATTCCGGTTAAGAAACCAGAATTGATAGAAATTCCATCTTTAGAATCGTAAGAATCTTCCCAAGTTGCTGGGTCAGTTGGTTCTTCTCCTTCTTGGCTCACCACTTGAACAATAGGTAATTCAAAATGTTTAGCAAAAGCAAAATCGCGAGTATCGTGTGCAGGAACCGCCATAATAGCACCCGTTCCATAACCCATCAATACATAATCAGCTACCCAAATTGGAATTTCTTGCCCTGTTAGAGGATTGATTCCGTAACCACCAGTGAATTTCCCGCTTACGGTTTTTACTTCTGACATACGCTCTCTTTCAGAACGATTTTTAGCCCAGGTCACATATTCTTCTACTTCTGCTTTTTGCTCATCAGTGGTGATTTGAGATACCAATTCGTGTTCAGGAGCTAAAACCATATAAGTTGCTCCAAATAGAGTATCAGGACGAGTAGTAAATACTTCTATCTTCTCCTCAACTCCCTTTACTTCAAAATCTACAGAAGCTCCTTCGGAACGACCAATCCAGTTGCGTTGCGTTTCTTTTAAAGAATCACTCCAATCGATGGTATTTAAACCATCTAGCAAACGTTGAGAATAAGCAGTAATTCGTAGCAACCACTGTTTCATCATTCGTTTCTCAACTGGATGACCTCCTCTTTCTGATAATCCTTCTTTTACTTCATCATTAGCAAGTACGGTACCTAAAGCTGGACACCAATTCACAGTTGTATTGGCCAAATAAGCCAAACGATAATTCATCAATAATTCTTGCTGCTCAAATTCTGATTTTGCTTTCCAATCTTCAGCAGTAAAAATCTCTTCTTGAGAAGTGGCTGCATTTACATTGTTATTTCCTTCAGCTTCAAATTTCGCAACCAGAGTTTCAATTTTATCAGCCTTATTGGTCTCATTATTAAAATAGGAATGGAATAATTGAATGAAAGTCCATTGTGTCCATTTGTAATATTGTGGGTCGGATGTTCTTACTTCCCTATCCCAATCGAAAGAAAAACCAATTTGGTCTAACTGCTGACGATAACGAGCAATATTCTTTTCTGTAGTAACAGCAGGATGTGTTCCTGTTTGAATGGCATATTGCTCAGCAGGAAGACCATAAGCATCATATCCCATTGGATGCAAAACATTGAAACCTTTGTTTCTTTTATAACGAGAATAAATATCAGAGGCAATATATCCTAGAGGATGGCCCACATGTAGTCCAGCACCAGAAGGATAAGGAAACATATCTAAGACATAAAACTTAGGCTTGTCTTTTTTTATTTCTGCTTTAAAAGTCTTGTGTTCTGCCCAATAGGCTTGCCACTTTTTTTCTATTTCGTTAAAGTTATACTCCATGCTGTTATTATCTTTATTATTAGCTAATCTACTTTTATTGCCACTAAGGCACTAAGGCACAAAGAAGCACTAAGAAATTTAAATAGCTGATTGTAGTCTATTTTAAGGGCGCAAATTTAATATAAAAGCCTTGAAAACGCGAATAATAATTTCTAATCTAGAAATGACTTCATTGAGCTGATAATAGCCAATAATTTATTAATATTCATCCCTGATTTAACAAACCCGTCATTTTTCTCTACTTTTGATATTATTGAAAAGGAATAACATGAAAAAAACACTATTAATTCTGTTTAGTATCATTACTATTAACCTCTATTCACAGGATAAAGATTATTCATTTTTCACACAAAAAAATCAACATAGTTTTTCATTAGAGCCATTAGCAGTTTCATATGATTACACCTATAGATTTTCTGAACAATTTGGAGTAGGTGCCCGATTAAAAACGGGTATAGGATTTCGATTTCCAATTTCCACATATATTGATTTTGATATTATTGACCTCATCACATTACAAATTCAATACAGGTTTTTATTTCCAGAAAAATTCCATATTGATATAGGTCCTGAGATATCATTAGGAACCATGGATGGTTTCAATGATATTATTGGATTAAATTATGGCTTTAGTGCAGCAGGATTTTACCATTATAAAAGATTTCAGTTTGGATTAAGAATTCATGGAGTAATGTACTATGATTATCATAATGAATACGACAACGATGGGAATCATCAACAATCAATAGAAGAAACTGTTTTCGAGGTATTAATTACTCCTATTGTAATCGGATTCAATTTCTAAAAAGTGAATTTATTATTCTTTCTAATAAGAATTAACAAGATTTTGAATAATTCGGCATGTCTATCTTAACTGTAAATTCTAAATAAAGATTACTTTTGCTGCAAACAATAATGAATCATGGCCTTCGATTTCCATACCAAGAAAGCAGTTTATTTCAATCAGCAATTTGAGCACAGTAGAGATTATATCATTCCTTTTGTGGAGGAGTTTCTTGGAGAAAAGAAACCATTAAGCATTTGTGAAGTAGGTTCTGCGGAGGCTGGCGTGTTAAAGGCTTTTACTGAAATTGGACATCATGCCGTAGGTATAGAATTAAGTAGTGGACGAGTAAAACTAGCCAAAGAGTTTATGGCTGAGGAAATTTCTCAAAATAAAGTACGATTCTTCAATAAAGACATTCATGATATCACCAAAGAAGAATTGGGACAAGGTTTTGATTTAATTATTCTCAAAGATGTGATAGAACATGTTCATGATCAGGAGAAAATGCTAAAGCAGTTGGCTTCATTGTTAAATGAAAATGGAATTATTTTTATAGGAATGCCACCTTGGTGTATGCCTTTTGGTGGTCACCAGCAGATGTTACAAAACAAGTGGCTTTCAAAACTCCCTTACTATCATATCTTACCACGGCCAATATACAAAACCATGTTAAAGATGGGTGATAAAAGACAAGGAGTTGTTGACGGATTACTAGAAGTGAAAGATACCCAGATAAGCATCAACAGATTTTATAGAATTTCAAAAAAAGCCCAACTCAAAGTACTCAAAAAACAGTTTTACCTGATCAACCCCAATTATAAATATAAATTTGGTCTACAGGCTCGAAAACAATCTGCTATAATATCTGGCATCCCCTATTTACGTGATTTCTTAACTACCACAGCCTACTTTGTACTAGGCAAATAGGTACTTCTCCCATTAAAAAAAAAGAATTCATATTTTTTTTCCTGCATTAAGAAATCTAATATAAAAACACTTATTTTTGCATTCATAATCAACACTCAATTACATTGGAACAAATTGACGATCCTTTACCGGGTTTATTTATCCTACTGAATTCTATTTTTCACGCTCCCACGGACTTTAGCCTATATTTTGCCCTACTGGGACTGTTTTTTCTTTTAATGATTTCCGCATTAATTTCGGGTAGCGAAACCGCATTCTTTTCTTTAAGCAGTAGCCAATTAGAAGAAATATATGTGATGGACAACAGCAAAAGTCAAAGAATCATCAAACTTCTAAACAAACCTAAACAATTACTAGCCACCATCTTAATAGCCAATAACTTTATAAATGTGGCCATTGTAATCTTATCTGCCTATATCACTGGTATGGTATTTAATTTTTCTGGCTTTCCAATTCTTGGGTTTATTATTGAAGTGGTCATTGTTACTTTTCTCTTACTTCTATTGGGAGAAATCACACCAAAAGTATACGCCAATCAATACAATATACGATTTGCGCTTCAGGTGTCAAATCCTATCTACATCATTCATAATGCCATAAAACCACTTAGCAGAATATTGGCTTTTAGCACTTCTGTAGTTGACCGAAGAATCTCAAAAAAAGGTCATGACATTAGCAAAAGCGAATTGGATGATGCTATTGAGTTGACAAGTGGTGACATCACCTACGAAGAAGAAAAAAGCATGCTAAAGGGAATTGTAAAATTCTCCGATATGGAAACCTCTGAAATCATGAAAGCGAGAGTTGACATATCTGCCATAGATCTAGAAGATGAATATGCTGACATATTGAAATTACTGATACAATCTGGATATAGTAGAATTCCTGTTTATAAAGAATCACTAGACCAGATTAAAGGCATCCTCTATATTAAAGACCTACTTCCATATTTAAATGAAAAACCTAATTTTGAATGGCAAGAATTGATAAGACCAGCATTCTTCGTTCCTGAAAACAAAAAAATAAACGAATTGCTACAAGAGTTCCGTCAAAAGAAGATCCACCTTGCTATTGTTGTAGACGAATATGGAGGAACTTCAGGCTTAGTAACTTTAGAGGATATTCTAGAAGAAATAGTGGGCGAAATCAATGATGAATTTGATGATTTAGAATCAGATGTAGACTTTGAAAAAATTGATGATTACACTTATGTATTTGAAGCCAAAACTTCTATCAACGATTTTTGTAAAGTATTAAAGATTGACGATGATATTTTTGATGAAGTTGAAGGTGACTACGACACAATAGCTGGGCTTGTTTTGGAGTTATATGGAAACATTCCCAAGAAAGGAATGAAAGTGATGCACCATCAATATACTTTTGAGGTTATTACACTAGATTACAAAAGAATAAAAAAGATTAAAGTATTCATTGAGCATAAGGAGGAATAAATTGAAAGCATTTGGAAATATTATTATCGGATTGGTTATTATACTCGTATTCTCGAATTGCCAAAACGACTACCAGCCTAAACCTAGGGGATATTTCAGAATAGAGTTACCTGCCAATAAATATCAAAGATTTCAGGCTACTAACTATCCCTATAGCTTCGATGTTTCTACCTATGCCAATATTATTCCGCCAAGAATTGATCCTGAAAAATATTGGATCAATATCAGTTACCCAAAGTTCAAAGCAAAATTACATATCAGTTACAAACCCATCATTAATAATCTGGATACTCTTTTAAATGATGTTCATAAAATGATGAATAAACATATTCCTAAAGCCAATGCCATTAATGAACAAATGTATTTGAACCCGGAATTAGATGTTTATGGAATCACCTATCAAATATTAGGTTCGGAAGCCGCCTCCCCCTATCAATTCTATTTAACAGATAGCACCTCCCATTTTCTTAGAGGAGCGCTATACTTTAACTTCTCCCCCAATAACGACTCATTAAAACCTGTTATCGAATTCATTGAAAAAGATATGGCGAGACTTATTGAGAGCTTTGAGTGGAATAGGTAGATTGACAACAAAGACATTTTCCTTTTCAATTGTATTAATTCAGAGTTTTCACTAAATTTGAGATTCACTAAAGAATCTTGAAGATGGCATATATTCTAAAAACAATCCAAAACCAAATAGGAATCATTACATTTAATAATGATGCGAAGCGAAATTCACTGAATGTTGAATTACTTGAAGAATTTACCAAAGCCTTTGATGAATTTGAAGAAAAGCAACTCAGAGTGGTTATCATACGAAGCAATAAAGGCTCTAAAGTTTGGTCGGCTGGACTAGCCATAAATGAGCTTCCTGAGCCCGGAAAAGATCCTCTTCCTTTTAATCATCCCTTAGAGATGCTCATGAGAAAAATTGAAGACTTTTCTGGTCCAGTTATAGCCATGATAGAAGGTTCAGTTTGGGGAGGAGCCTGTGATTTGGCTTTCAGTTCTGATATTCTCATTGGGACTCCAAAATCATCATTTGCTATTACTCCTGCCAAAATTGGAGTACCCTATAATGCAGCCGGACTTATCCATTTCTTAAACCTGGTGGAAATGAATGTAGCCAAAGAAATGTTTTTTACTGCCAAACCCATTAGTGCAAAAAGAGCCTATAATTTAGGCATCCTCAACCATCTAGTTGATGTGGAAGACCTTGAAGCTTTTGTATTTAAAATGGCCGAAGAAATATCACTAAACTCCCCTCTAGCTATCTCTATTATTAAAAAACAATTGAATACCTTGGGAAAATCTCGCCCTATGAATCCTGTTGTATTCGAACAAATTAACGATTTAAGAAACCAAGCCTATAGTAGTGAAGATTTTCTTGAAGGAAGAAATGCTTTTTTAGAAAAAAGAAAACCGGTGTTCAAAGGTCAATAGCTAGATTCGGATTCATTTTGAATAAGAACAGTCTGAAGTGTATAAAACACGGTATTAAGGAAATATTGTATTTTTGCAAAAAAAAAGAAACACATGTTCAATACCTATTCATATACTTCAGAAGAAATTCAAGAAAGAATTCAGAACATCTTGAATAAAGGAAAACAAGATTTTGATCAACAAAAAGCCTATCGTCAGATATTATCATTTATCGACCTAACTACCTTAGAAGGCGCCGACACCAACGAAAAGGCGGCCAATTTAGCCAAACAGGCATGCAATTATGCCAATGCGGAAATGAACATTCCCAATGTGGCTGCAGTTTGTGTATATCCTACTTTAGTGAAAGTGGTAAAAGAGAACCTTACAGATAAAAATATTGGCGTAGCAAGTGTGGCAGGTGCTTTTCCCGCCGGCATGTCTCCAATCGAAATAAAAGTAGCCGAGGTTAAATATGCCGTTACAGAAGGTGCTGACGATATTGACATGGTGCTTTCAAGAGGTAAATTCTTAGAAGGAAAGCTGGAGGAGGTCCAAAAAGAAGTAAAGTCTATTAAAGAAGTTTGTGGTGCTGCCCATTTAAAAGTAATTCTCGAAACAGGCGAGTTAAAGTCCGTTGAGAATATTAGAAAAGCGAGCGAATTGAGTATTTTAGGTGGTGGTGACTTCATTAAAACCTCCACAGGAAAAATACCAGTAGCTGCCACTTTAGAAGCTATGTTGGTAATGCTCGACACTATAAAAGAGTATTATGAAAAAACTGGCAAGAAAATTGGGATAAAACCTGCTGGTGGTATTTCAGAACCAGAAGTGGCTATCGACTATTACGTATTAGTGAAAGAAATACTTGGAGAAGACTGGTTAAACAATCATTTATTCAGAATCGGAGCTTCTCGTTTAGCCAATAAAGTATTTGATTTAATCAAGTAAGATAACAAATGAAGAATCTTCAAAACTATATCATCCTCTTTTTGGTTTTTAGCTTTTCTCAGCTAAATGCTCAATCTGGCTTAAGTGAAGCTGAAGATTTTTCGGTGAAAGATGTAACGGGAGAAATGCATTTTCTAAGTTCCTATTTGGAACAAGGGAAAATTGTAGTTCTTCCATTTTTCACCACCACCTGCGGCTCATGCAATATTTATACTCCTGAAATAGTATTATCTCACCAAGATTTCGGTTGTAATCAAGGCGATGTTTTTTTCCTTGGAATCAACTGGGGAGCAAATAATATTGGTGTCACTGATTTTATTTCAGCTCATGCCGTTGGATACCCTTGTGCAAGTGGAACTCAGGGGACAGGGAATGAAGTAAATGAGCTTTATGAGATAGCTTCTCATATTACTTGTTTAGTGATTATGCCCGATGGAGAAATTGCAGGTCAATTTTACGGTCCCAATGCTTTTCCAACTCGCGATTCTCTCAATTCACTTTTACTTAGCTTAGGAGCTGAATTGTATGACTGCAGTGTTGGAACATCAGAATTAAACAACCAAAGAAACAGGATAGAAATAAGCCCAAATCCTGTGAATCAGCATACAAATCTATATTTAGAGGTAGAATTCTCAGGGTCTTTCAAAATAGAATTACTCAATATTAGTGGCCAAATTTTAAATTCCTTCCCCATATATCTTGATTCGCATCAACAAATCATTAAATTAAACCTTGAAGCCTATTCGGAAGGCTTATATTTCATTCAGATAAGGCATAAAAGCCAAATCATTGCTTCCGAAAAGCTTGTAAAAATTTAAATACATGAAAAAAGGGATTATCATTTTAAGCCTTTTAATATCTGCGATCTGGATTTTCCAATCATGCACCAAAGAAAATGATCTTTTTGGCGACGGAGATGTGAGAGAAGAATATGTTGGAGATTGGACAGCAAACGATCAATGTTCCAAGCAAACTTATGGAGTGAATATTGTACTTGACGAATTCAATTCTACCCAAGTCATCATTTCAAATTTCGCCAATTTAGGATACTCAGCAGAAGCAGTTATAGCTGGAAACTCTATCTATGTTGAAA
This sequence comes from Lentimicrobium sp. L6, assembly GCF_013166655.1. NCBI lineage: Bacteria > Pseudomonadati > Bacteroidota > Bacteroidia > Bacteroidales > Lentimicrobiaceae > Lentimicrobium > Lentimicrobium sp. L6. Next base: position 59,012 of record NZ_JABKCA010000003.1, on the reverse strand, counting down.
GCCAAGATATTGGAGGCGGATATTCTGTGAGTGGAAATGGAAAACTTACAGGCTCAATCATCACTTGGACTTCTTATAGATTTGAATCTGAAGGTAACAGTGCTGATTGCATCTGTACATACACAGAAAACTAAAAGAAAAAAGATTTTAATCATAAAAAAACCGACATAAAAATGTCGGTTTTTTTTAACCTAAGTCTTATTACTATTTTGCTTGTTCAGCTTGATAAGCCTGTTCTTCTTCACTATTTAACCAACCTCCACCAAGTGATTTATACAGCGCAACATAAGAATTTAAAAGCTCTTGATTAATCTCAGTTAATTTAAGTTCTGCTTCAAAAGCAGATCTTTCATTCTCTAAAACTTCCAAATAACTCGTCACACCTTTGTCATAACGAAGTGCACTCAATTTAGCAGCGTTAGCAGTAGCTTTAAAATGAATTTCCCTAGCTTCCAATTCATCAGTATAGCTTGAAATATTAATTAATGCGTCCTCTACTTCTTTAAAAGCGTACAATACTACATTTTCGTAGTTGAGTATCATTTCTTCAGCTTTATATCTCTCTACCTCTACTCTCCTTTTATTTTTTCCAAAATTAAAAAGAGGACTCAAAAGGCTGGCTCCTGCTGACCAGGCCATTCCTCCGGTAGTGAGAGATGCTAAGTCGTTACTAGCTGCGCCAAATAAACCAGTAATGCTAATACTTGGAAAGCGAGCAGCAATAGCTGCACCAATTTGAGCATTTTGTGATTTAAATTGAGCCTCAGCTTGTGCAATATCAGGGCGTCTTCTTAGCAGTTCTGAAGGCAACCCTGTTGGTATTTCAATAGGTAAAGCCTGATCTTCTAAATTAGTATACTGAACTAATAATCGTGGATTTTCACCAGCCAAAACACTTAATGCGTACTGAGTTTGAATAACTGCTCTTTCGTAGGAAGGAACCGCTGCAGAGGCCACAGCCCATTGAGCTTCAGCTTGGTTCACATCGATTTCAGGAACAATTCCCTCATCAAACCTCATTTGAATTATATCTAAGGAATTCTTTCTGAGTTCAACGGTAATCTTAGAAATTTCGAGGCGTTTTCTATAATCCAATAGCTCAAAATACAAAGTACTTAGATCAGAGATTAAAGAAATCTGCATACTTCTCATTCCATATTCAGAGGCTAACAGATCTGCCTGAGCAGCTTCGCTTAACCGCCTATACTTCCCCCAGAAATCGAGTTCCCAAGAAAGCGAAGGTGTCACATAAAACGAATTATCGGCAGCTGACATTTTATTGCCAGCTCCTAAGAAATTTCCTCTGGAAGCACCTGCCGAAATATCGAAAACAGGAAGCATATCGGCTTTTGTCATGCCATAATATGCTCTTGCTTGTTCAATTCTCTTTGCTGCCATTAAGACATCCTTATTATAAATTAAGGAATGTACGACAAGAGTATCGAGAACAGGATCGTCGAAAATCTCCCACCATTTTAAATTAATAGAATCAGTGGTGATATTTGCTCCCAAGTAGGCTTGTGGTGATTCCACCTCTATCTTTTGAAATTTTGGTCCCATCATACAAGAGCTTAAAAAAGCTGTAAGGACACCAAAAACTATGATATATTTTAATATTTTCATTTGTCTTATTTTAAATCTACTATTCAGCTTTTATTGCTTCTTGCTCTAATGCTAATTTTCTATCACGTTGTTTTTCGTAACCAAACAACTTACCAATAGCTACAAAAAGCATTGGATACATAAACACTCCTAGAAGTGTTGCTAATCCCATACCTCCTAACAGAGCCATTCCCATCACTTTTCTAGATTCAGCACCAGAACCTGTTGCTACAACCAATGGAAATACACCTAAAATAAAACTAAAGGCAGTCATCAAAATTGGTCGGAAACGAGAACGAGCCGCACTTAAAGCCGCTTCAACTAGAGAAATACCCTTATCAAACTCGTCCTTTGCAAACTCCACAATCAAAATGGCATTTTTAGCTGCCATACCTATAAGCATCACAAATGACACTTGCGCAAAAATATTATTCTCAAAAGTTTCACTCCCCAAACGAGCCACCCAAAGTGCAAATAAGGCACCAAAAATGGCAAATGGAGTTCCTAGCAAAATACTTAATGGCAATGACCAACTTTCGTATTGAGCTGATAATATAAGGAATACAAATATTAAAGAAAAGGTTAAGATAATACCTAAGGAACCTGAAGCTTTCTTTTCTTGATAAGACATCGCGTTCCATGCGTAACTCATGTCACTTGGTAATACATCGGCTGCGACTTCCTCAAGAGCTGACATTGTTTGTGCAGAGGTAAATCCTGTAGCTGGAGATCCTGTAACCTCAACAGCTCTAAATAAGTTAAATCGATTGGTATATTCAGGTCCAGCAATAGGTTTAATGGTAACAATCGTAGCTAATGGCACCATTTCTCCTATATTATTTCTGATAAAGAAATTACTGATGTCAGATTCTTTGTTTCTATACTGGGGTTCTGCTTGAATATAGGTTTTATATAAACGACCAAAACGAGTAAAGTCATTTACATAAGCACCACCCATAAAAGCACCAACCGTTTGGTATAAATCGCTTAAGCTGATTCCCATTTTCAATGCCTTTTCCTTGTCAACATCCATATAACGCTGCGGAACAGTCGCCTGAAAGGTAGAAAAAGCACTTCCTACTTCAGGTCTAGCATTGGCTTCTTTGATAAACTTCATCATATTCTCAGATAAGTATTGAGGGGTATTTCCTCCCTTATCTTGCAACATGATACTAAATCCAGAACCACTGCCTAAACCAGGAATAGCTGGAGGACCAAAAGCAAAAGCCTGAGCCTCTTTTATACCTACATGTAATTCACCATTTATTTCACGAATTAAATCTTTGGCTGTTTTCTCTCTGGTACTCCAATCTTTCAAACTGGCAAAAAGGAAACCAGTATTAGAAGACATCGCACCACTTAACAGGGAGAATCCCGTAGCTGTAGATATATACTCAACCTCTGGGTGCTTCATTAATATCTGCTCAATTTTCTTGGCTACCACATCGGTTCTTTGTAATGAAGAAGCATCTGGTAATTGGATATTCACGAAGAAATATCCCATGTCTTCTTCAGGAATAAATCCACCAGGAACTAGTTTTCCGAAGAAACCAGCAGCCACAGAAATTAATAAAATAAATATAGCCGAACGCTTCAATTTACGAGTTACAACTGAAGTAAAGCTCATATATGCATCTGTTGTCTTGTTCATTCCGTTATTAAACTTAGCAAAGAACCATCCCAAAGGACCTTTATAAGGCTTGGGCTCTTTCAACAATAGAGAACATAAAGCCGGACTAAGTGTAAGTGCGTTCACAGAAGAAACGAGAACAGAAACCACAATAGTAATAGCAAACTGCTGATAAAGCAAACCGGTAATACCTGCCATCCCTGCTACCGGAATAAAAACTGCGACCAATACTAAGGTTGTTGCAATAACAGGAGCAGTTACTTTACGCATGGCATCTAAAGTGGCTTCTTTGGCTTTCATGCCTTTGCTAATATTAACCTGAACAGCCTCTACTACGACAATAGCATCATCCACTACAATACCAATGGCTAATACCAGTCCTAATAGTGAAAGTACATTAATAGTGAAACCTAATAATGGGAAGAATATAAATGCGCCTACCAAAGAAACTGGTATAGCAAGAGTTGGAATTAAGGTTGCTCGCCAGTCCTGTATAAAGATGAATACCACTAAAATTACTAAAATTAAAGCAATGATTAGTGTAACTATAATATCTTTAATACCAGCCGTAATTGGTGCCGTAGAATCTAAAGACACATCATATTTTACAGACTCTGGAAAGTTCGTCTTAAGAAGATCCATTTCTGCAATTACATTTTGTGCTAACTCAACTGCATTGGAACCCGGAGCTTGATACAAAGCAATGATAGAACAGGTTTCGCCATTTAATCTAGTAAAAGCATTATAAGTTTCCACTCCTAAATCTATGGAGGCTACATCTCTCAATTTCACTTGAGAACCATCGGATTGGGTTCTAACTACAATTTCTCCAAAAGCTTCCGGTGAATTAAACCGCTCTGGCAGTCTTACAGTGTAGGTAAACTCTGTTCCTGCAGGAGCAGGTTCGGCGCCAAACTTACCACCAGGAACTACCACGTTTTGTTCGTTTATGGCATTAAGAATCTCGGGAACAGTTAAGCCCATCTGGGTCAATCTATCAGGTTTAATCCAAATTCTCATGGAATAATCTGAGGCTCCAAGAACATTAACACGCCCGACTCCTTTGATTCTGGCCAACTGATCTTTAATATTTATTAAAGCATAATTACCAAGGAAATCCTGATCATATCTACCATCAGAAGTCAAGGTTACCAGCATTAAAATATTCGGAAGTGATTTTTCAGTGGTTACACCGTATTTCTTAACTGCTTCGGGTAATTTTGCCGTAGCAGCAGAAACACGGTTCTGAGCCAATACGGTGTTCATATCAGGATCAGTCCCCACATCAAATGAAATATCTATCGACATGCTACCATCATTGGCATTTGTAGATTTCATGTAAATCATATTGTCAACACCATTAATCGACTGCTCTAGTGGCGTAGCCATTGATTCTTCAACGTTGAGCGCATTGGCTCCTGTGTATGTTCCTCTCACCTGAACAATAGGTGGAGTTAGATTAGGGTATTGCTCAATTGGCAATCCTAAAAGCATCACGGCACCCACAATCACAATCACAATAGCAATTACCATTGCAACAATAGGCCGGTGCACAAAAAAATTTCCTTTATCTTCTGCCATCTTTTCTCAATTTTATTGTTTAAGGGCCTTGGATTTATAAGTGACCTCTTTGGCAATAACTTTCATTCCATTTCCTACTTTTTGAACACCATCAAAAACCACTTTATCGGTAGACTTTAAGCCCTTTGATACTACCCAGTAATCTTTATACTTAGGTCCCATTTCTACTTGAACAGTCTGAACATGACTGCTATCATCAACAATAAAAACTGAATACTGACCTTGTAATTCAATCACACAAGATTGAGGCACTAGCAAAGCATCCTTTATATCATTTAAATGAGCTCTAACTTTAGCATACTGACCTGGACGTAAGAGACCCTCTGGATTTGGGAAACGCGCCTGAACCAATATGGAACCTGTGCTTGGATTTACTTCTCTATCAATAAATACCACATCACCATGATGCTCAAATATGCTACCATCCGACAATGCCAATTCTAAATATTTATCATCATCAGCTGTTGGACTTTTCGATTTCTCGAGATATCCTTTAAATGCACGGGCCAACATCAAATACTGAGCCTCAGGCAAAAAGAATTCTACATTAACAGAACTCACATCGGAAACAGTATTTAAAATAACAGGATTTGGATCTTGCCCAACAAACTCACCAACTTTGGCGTTGGTTTTACCAATAATTCCATCAATTGGTGAATAGATTTCGGTATAGCCTAATTCAATTTGAGCAATTTCATAATTTGCTTGGGCTGCTGCAACTTGCGCTACACTTGCATCATACTGAGCAACAGCATTATCAAGATCCGACTGACTAACAGCATTTGCTGCAGCAAGAGGTTTATATCTGTTTAAATCATTTTCCGCTTTCACCAAACCGGTTTTTGCTCCAGCTACATCACTCAATTGGCCTGCTACATCAGCTTTATAAGACTGAGCATCAATTGAATAAAGATGATCGCCTTTTTTCACTACTGTTCCTTCTTTAAAATGAATGCCCTCTAGAAACCCTTGAACTCGAGCTCGAATAGGAATATCGTATAAACCATAGGTTTGTCCAATAAACTCATGAGTGATGGGAACATCCTTTTGTAAAACTTGAACCACAGTAACCTGGGTTGGTGGTAGTTGTTTTTTCTGCTCTGTGCAGGAGCTAAAAATAAAAACGGACACTAAAAGCAGAATTAGCGCTCGCAGTAAATTGATGGTTTTCATATTAATTAGTTTTGTTTATTATCTATTTAAAAATTTTCCGATAATGAATGCCATAATAATGGTTAAATATAATTGACCCGATAATCCAAATAAGATACTTGTCATTTTTGCCAAATCACTAACTGGTGAAATATCCCCATAACCAATAGTAGTAAGGGTTATGAAGCTATAATACACAAAATCTGCAATATCTGGACTTGTAATTCCGATACTATCATGATCAAATGTCCAAATTAATGAATTTGTTAAAGTAAACATAACTCCCAACAAAAGGTAAGCGCTAATTGCTTCTAAAATAACCTTAGTATTTACCTCTTTGCTTTGTACAATCTGCTGAATCAGCAAAACAATGGTAGTAAAAAAGACAGAAAGACTTAACACAAACGAAACCAAACTCAAATAACTTCGAGGACTAAAATACATTACCCAAATGAAAATGATACTGATGGCTACTAGAATAAATAAGTACTTTAATTTCTTCTGCTTTTTTCTTTCTATTACCGACAAAATAGATATGGTCATAATACTATAGGCAAGCGGACCAACAAAATCAAAAATAGTGACTCTATCAATTAAAGGGAATACAAAAACAAATAATAATATGCCCGAAAACAGATATATCTGACTTGGTATTTTTTTTAAGATGTGGAATAATTGCATTAAGAAAAAAATTTGATCAAATATAGTAATTATTCGGAATGGTTCTTAATTGATTTAGCCATTTAACTTTAGATTTAAATAACAAAGCTTCTGTCATGATTATCGTACTGTCTATCTTAAACACTCCTTACGTAAATCCCTGAATTAATAGGTCCTATAATGAAATGCTCCATTTTGAACATTCCGAAAGTTTATTTTTGTGCATACAATATTGAGAAAAATATGTCGAATAGTTTGTTTTGCAGTTTAAAATATCAAGAATCTAAATACTCTAAAAATAAAAACAAGGGTATAAAACCATTTGCAGAAGAGATTTCTGGTGAAGAAAATGCAGATAATGTCTTCAAAAAACCTGACATCATTCAAAGCCATAAAAATACAGCAAGTAAATTCAAAAGATTTAAGATTTGGATTAAGAGTTTGAAGCATGGAGCTTGAAGTTATCCAAACTTATCTTTATGCTAAAAGAATATAATAATGGCTCCACTTTGTAATTTGTGAACCCATTTTTTATTTGGCTCATGAAAATACATTATTTTAGCGGCAAAATAATAGCATGAAGCAAAAAACCGTCATTCGATTAGAAGGAGTAGATATTTATCAGGGTGACAGCTTGGTAATGAAGAATGTGAACTACGAACTTAAAACTGGAGAATTCAATTATTTAATTGGCGAAACGGGGAGTGGAAAAAGTAGTTTATTACGTGCGCTTTATGCAGATGTTCCAATTCTAAAAGGGAAAGCTAGTGTTACAGATGTGGATCTTCCTCAAATAAAAGACAAAGAAATTCCATTTTTAAGAAGAAAATTGGGGATTGTATTCCAAGACTTCCAGCTGTTATTTGACAGAAATGTAGAGGAAAACCTGATTTTTGTCATGAAGGCCACAGGTTGGAAAGACAAAGATCATATGAAAGACAAGGTAGCGGAGCTTTTGAGCAAAACAGGTTTGAAAAACAAAGGAAAGAATATGCCCTATCAGCTTTCAGGTGGAGAGCAACAACGCTTAAGTATTGCTCGTGCCTTAGTTAATGATCCACTACTTATACTTGCAGATGAGCCCACTGGAAACCTAGATCCTATCTCCTCTCAGGAAATTATGGACTTACTTTTCCAAATCAGTAGGGAAGATAGAGCGGTTCTTATGGCTACACATGACTACTCCCTATTTGGTAAATATGACTCCACTAAATACCAATGCGCCGAAGGTGAGCTTATTAAGGTAGACTGATAGATTTAGGATTGTAGATTAACGAATCTTGAATTATGATTTATGATTTATGATAGGTTTTTTTGATTTAAGATTTATGATAGGGTCTACTGGTTTATCATTTAAGGTTCAAGAGTTATATTAGGTGATTAAGAATTCTAATGCTGAATATGGTCAACCTCTTTTCTTATTATTTTATCAAAAAAAGCCTCTAATATTCGTTTTCAACTCTTAAAATCAAATAAAAATATTTCGTACCTTGGTCATCCCTAAACTTAAACGTGTCATGACCGAAGCCTTTTTTTACTATTTATGGAGGTATCAACTATTCCATACTCCTTTATTTACAACCGATGGAGAAGATATAAATATCATAAAACCTGGTATTCTAAATACTGACTCTGGCCCTGATTTTTTTAATGCAAAAATCCATATTGGAGAAACTACTTGGGTTGGAAATGTAGAAATTCATGTCCGATCTTCCGATTGGAACAGACACCAACATCAAAAAGACCCAGCATATAACAACACCATCCTTCATGTGGTTTATGAGTGTGATAAGATAGTAAAAACCCAAGATGAACAGCAATTAAAATGTTTGGAACTTAAAGGTAAATTTGATTCATATTCATTAGAAAAGTATGAATACCTACTTCATAATAAAAACTGGATTCCATGCGCTCAACAATTGGAAGGTATTAACGATTTTGAATGGAGCAACTGGCTGGAACGCTTGGCGATAGAACGATTAGAAAACAAATCAGCATCGGTTTCAGAATTATTAGAAAGCGCCTTAATGGATTGGGAAATGGCCTTTTTCATTAGCATTTCGGGATATTTTGGACAAAAGATAAATCAACTTCCTTTTCAAATATTAGCACGTTCTACTCAACCAAATATTCTGGCAAAACATAAAGATCAACTATTTCAAATTGAAGCCCTATTGTTTGGGCAAGCAGGATTATTGGAGGAGGTCAAAGAAGGTGAATATCACCAAAAGTTAAAACAAGAATACGCGTTTTTAAGCAAGAAGTACAAGTTGGTCCCCATGCCAAAGCACTTGTGGAAATATATGAGGTTGCGACCAGCAGCCTTTCCAGATATTAGAATTGCACAATTAGCCTTTTTAATGAGCCGAAGTGACTTTTTATTTAGTAAAATATTGGAAACTTCGGAACTCAAGCAACTCCACCAATTATTTGAATCTCATGCTTCAGCCTTTTGGGATACCCACTATAGATTTGATGTCCCATCCTCCTCAAGAATTAAAAAGCTGGGAGCTGCAAGTAGGATGGGCCTAATGATAAATGCTGTAATTCCATTTCTATTTGTTTATGGAAGAAACAAAGGCGAAAGCAAATATGAAGATAGAGCCATAGGGTTTTTAAGTGAAATTATTGCAGAAAAGAACCAAATCACAAAGAAATTTGCTGAGCTTGGAAAAAAGCCAAAGAACGCATTGGAATCACAAGCCATGATACAGCTTAAAACCCATTATTGCGATTTTAAGAAATGTCTAGATTGTAAAGTTGGAATGCTGATTCTGAAAAACTAAAAAGGCACCCTCCATCAGAAGAATGCCTTTACTTTCTGTTATCTATGAATTTTAATCGCCAATTCCAAATTTATAAATAATAGGACCTTGACCAATTACAACTCCAAGTTCATTTCCGATAAAGCTTACCTTTTCCATTCCATAAATGCTTTCTACTCCAAAAACAGGATCCCAAGAATGACCTCCATCAAGAGTTTGATAAAGCTTAGGCATTTTATTGCTAGTCAACTTATTTATGGTTGCATAACCCTCATTTGCATCTACAAAATGTACCGAATGGAAACCATCGATATCATCAAATTCTAATACTTCCCAAGATTGCCCAGCATTTTCTGTAATTAGAACTAAAGCTGCTCCATTTTCATTCTGTCCCACAATCCACCATTGGTCTTCATTTAATATAGCGGCATCCTCTAAAATATCCTGAAGAGTCACTCCTCCAAATTCATGATCGATCCAACTTAGTCCACCATCATTAGAGGTTAAATAATAACTCTTATCTGCTACATTTTCATCTTGTATACCGTAAACTATAGCTGTATTTCCTCTGGTATAAATTTGAGGAGGGTAACCATATTCATTAGGATGTGGAATTCCATAATCACTTATGGGCTCATGACTTGCCGAGTTGGCACGATATATTTCAAATTGATAGGGTATACCAGTGTCTTTTCCAACAGCTATTATTTCTCCATCCAAATTAGTTCCAATTCCAAATATATCTTTCCATTGAAAGGTAGGCTGGGTATAGAATTCATTTCCATATTCCAACTCTTCAAAACCTAAACCATTATCCGCAGTATGATATACTTTTTGGTTAGAGGTTAGATAAAATCCTTGACCACTGCTATTAAACATATTCATTTTTTCGATGCCCAAATTACTCGCTGTAATTACTTGCCAAGTATCACCGCCATCCACAGTCTTTAAAAGCTTACCGGCACCTGGTTCTGATGTAGTCATCCAAGCATCATTTGACCCAAAGAAAACAAAATCAGTACACCGTGTGTTATCACCAATTCCCAAATCATTTAAATCAATCTCGCTCCAAAATACCTGCTGCAGACTAATCATTGCATCATCCTCAGATATTTTCACGCCTCCAAGCATTTCTTTTACTTTTATTTCATAAGCCCCAGCTTCCAATCCTTCTGTCTCCCATAAGTACTCAAACGGGGCATCATCATCTTGAAAAACCACATCATCATTGATATTAAACACCACTTGATCGGGCACAGAACCTGTATAGCTTGCCGTTAGCATGATATTATTTCCTAAAGCATAATTACTACCATTAATTGGATTATCTAAATAAATAGCATTCCCAAATGGTTCATTATCATAATGTAATAAGGTATCTCTAAAAAGATCAATAAGAAAAGCTTTATCCTCCCTAAACCCCAATACATCTATTAATACACCAACCTCAGCCCTGGAACCAACTATAAAATCCAAATCCCAATACCCATGCACTCCTTCAAGATGAGAGGACAATTGCCCAAAAGCTGTAACATTAGCAAATGGTCCAGCTACACCGTAAAGCAATAATGATATCTCTGGACCTATATCAGCAGTATAATTAACATCCATACTCATATTAGGCGCTGAGAAGTCAGTTGTATAGGTATAATTCGAAATTTCTCTCCAATCATCTTCCAAAGTATATCTCACCCCTAACTCAGCATGAAAATCTTCGCTAGCCCCTGCTGTAAATTCAGCAGTTACACTGCCATCTAATTCCAAAAACAATTCAATGCGAGGATAAAAGACAACAGGAACAGGACCTACCATAAAAGTCCATGGTGTGAAATAAAAACTAGCAAGGGAATACCTTTTCTTATCAATTTCCATAATTCCTGTGGCTTGAGTTTGAATAGAGGCTGCTTGGTCAATAATAACTCCACTTTCAAATAATTTAACCACTGGATGGCCCAGTGACCAGTCCAATTCCCATACCCATTCCCAATCGAAATTAAAGAAGAATTCCATATCTAAAGAAGTATGTCCTTCCATTACAAATTCACCATTGCTTCCACTAATGGATTTTCTGTAATCAAATGAAAAAACTGAAAAATTTGGGTCCTTATGCTCAGACCAGTTAACACCTTCAGCAAAGACTACTTTTTGAATATGACTCCTATTCAATTGACCTGTACTAAACCTGATGCTGGCTTCTTCTGCAATATCAGTTAATACGGCTTGCTCAGTTTGAATAGTTAACTCTCCATCTTTACTATTGATGCTTTTTACTTTTCTTAGATAACCATATGGAGCCATCTCAGAAGCACTATCTACTAAAATACTTCCCACTTCCAGTGTTTTTGTTATTTCAGATTCTCCTTTAAATACAAAAGTAAAATCGCTGGTATCAATCTCAGAAATGATAGCACGTGTGTTTTCATCCATAACATTTGGTGCAACAAACGGAGATTCTCCCTGTGGAATTTCCACTTCAGGTTTTACTTGTTCTTCTTCTTTCTTACAGGAAATAACACCAAAAAGCATCTGGGTAATCAATAATAATAGAATCCATTTTTTCATGACAATCATTTTATTTGTTTTCAGGTCACAAATAAACTCTCAATTACTTCAATGGCCAAAATAAACAGGTAGATTTAAGGTAGACCATAGGTAGAAAAACAAAGAAATTATTACTTCTATACCTATAGACATCAATATGTTAAAAAGAAAAACAAGGTGGCCTTAGAAAACAGAAGCGAGAAGAAGGTTTCTGGCTAACAGTATCACTTACTTACCAAAATAAAACATAAGGAAATGATGATAAAAAAGAATCTAATCTGGGTATTCAATACGAATATGATAGATGGTAAGTAACATTTTCTTGAAAATTTTCTTGATTTGATTGATTTCTTTTAAGGTGATGTCAGCATTATCAAATTGGCCTGATTGCATTTGTCCGGTGATAATTTGATCAACTAGATTACTCAAGATATTCTCATCTGGCTTAGGAATACTCCTACTTGCCGCTTCTATACTATCAGCCATCATCAAAACTGCTGTTTCTTTACTGAATGGAATAGGGCCAGGATAAGTATAAATACTCTCGTCTACTTCTTCCACTCCCTCCTCTTTCACTGCCATTCTATAAAAATACTCTGCCTTTCTATTTCCATGATGCGTTCTTATAAAATCTATAATCATTTCAGGAAGGCGATGCTTTTTTGCCAGCTTAACCCCATATTTCACATGACTAATAATAATTTCTGCAGACTCCTCATAGCTCAACTCGTCGTGAGGATTTACTTGAGTGGTTTGGTTTTCGATAAAATACATGGGATTATACATTTTCCCAATATCATGATAAAGAGCTCCAGCCCTTACTAATAGTGCATTCCCTCCTACTTCTATTAAAGCAGCCTCACAAAGGTTTCCTACCTGAAGACTGTGCTGAAAAGTACCTGGTGCTTTATGAGCCAAATCTCGAAGCAACTTATTATTAGTGTCAGATAACTCCAATAAGGTAAGTGCCGTAATTTGCCCAAACAGTTTTTCAAATAAATAGATAATGGGATAACTAAATAAGGACAAAGCTGCACTAATGGCTAAAAGGTAAAAAGTATCAATTTCAATGTGATTTAAACTCCCATCTCTTACCAAGAGCAAGGCCACATATATAAAAGAATAGGAGAGGAAAATCCATAAGCTTGTTAGATAAAACTGTCGCCGTTTATTTAATCGATGAATAGAAACTATGGTGATAATACCTGTAATTAATTGAAGGAAAATAAAATTATATCCATCTGGGATGAAAGATGAAATAATGATTACTGTGAGCAGATATACAAACATAGCTGTTCTCACATCGAAAAAACTTCTAATAATAATAGCCAATAGTGGGAGTGGCAACAGAAGTATATAATCGGGGTAATTTTGTATGAGAAGGCTTTCTGGAATCACAAAAAGCATCATACTCACCAAAATCAAGAGTATTTGGCTCGAATGACGTAAAATAGAAGGTCTGAATAAGTTTAAGTAGATGGCCAATGATAAAAACACAATGATGATAAGAATCCCCAAACCAATAGTGGTCCATATATACTCTTTAGATCCTCCCACTTGTTTCACAAACTCGGCTCTTAGGGACTCCAGAATCTGATACTTTTCCGTAGTCACCAACTCCCCTTCTGCAATTATTAATTCTCCTTTTTGTATCAAACCATAGGATAATGATAAGTTGGATAATAAGGCCTCTTCCTCTTTGGTGGTCATTAATTCATCATAGGAAACATTTTGGAATAAATGAGCCGCAATAATTTCTTTGGCAATGGTTTGATCTATATTCCCTCCATTTATTAATTCCTGCTCCAGCATATACTGAGCAGTGGAGAGTGTATAAATCGAACTCAAAGGAATAACTGTAGCTTGATTTCCTTTTAAAAGACTCACATGACCATTGGAGTTCCTATTAATAACCGAACTTCTTACCCCTTTTTGTACAAGCAAAGAAAATTTCTGATGGATAAATTCCCAGGTTCTTTTCTTCTTGGCTAGTTTTTCGGCAGCGCCATAATGCTCTGCCCATTTCATTTCAAATTCCTTTTGTATTATTGGCTTTAGAGAGTCTCCAATCTTTTCATCATATCTGTAATAGGGGATTACCTCCATCAGTAGCAATTCCTTTTCTTTTTCAACTTCTTGAGGCGTTTTCAATACCGCAAAATCAAAAGGAGCTATCAAGCTTTGAGAAGTCCAAGGGTATCCCTGACTATAATCATAACTAAAGCGGGCTGTTTTTGGAAAGAAATAAACCATGATTATCATGGCTGCCAAAAACAAAATTACTTTATAGATAATTGTATATCTGTATCTTAGAAAATATATTAATTTCTTCATTCTCCTTTTCAAATAACTTATTTGTGCAAAGTAAAGATAATAATTTCACTAAACAGATGCTAGGCAATAAAACTTGGAAACTTATGCTTAAAAAAAGAATGCCGAAGGTCGAAAAATGTATATTTTTGTATTCCAATAAATACAAACTTATGAGCTTTGGTTTTTGCCACCTTTCGATAGTTCCCATGAGGAAAGATCCATCAGATACCAGTGAAATGATTTCCCAATTATTATTTGGCGATGTTTTTGAAGTCCTTGAAAAAACGACCAAAAATTGGATTCTTATTCGCAATTCATACGATAATTACGAAGGATATATAGATCCTAAACAGCAATTAGAAATGAATAGCGAAGATTTTTTAGCTTCTCAAGAAAACAATTTTGTAAACAAAGAGATTACAAACATCACTAGTCCCTTTGGCCAACAGATTATTCCTCCAGCTTGTAGCTTTTCTGGAAAAGAAATGAAGCTTAATACAATGGTTTTTGAAGCCCCCGAAGATATAGTAGAGATTACAAAACCCAATTCTGAAGAAATCTTAAAGCTGGCCATGACTTATTTGAATGCTCCATATTTATGGGGCGGAAAAACGCCATTCGGAATTGATTGCTCAGGTTTAACACAAATGGTTTACAAAATGGCGGGGATTAAACTCTTTAGAGATGCCGCTCAACAAGCCACCCAAGGAGAAGTACTCAATTTTTTAGAGGAGGCTAAAATTGGAGATTTGGCTTTCTTCGATAATGAGGAGGGTAATATTATTCATGTGGGTATTATTATTTCGCCAAACGAGATTATTCATGCGAGTGGACAAGTAAGAATAGATACTCTTGATCATCAAGGGATATTTAATAAGGAAATTGGAGAGTATTCACATCAATTGCGCTTGGTAAAAACCTTTTTATAGATTCCTCTTCTACCCTGCTGGATTATACTTTATTCAAATTAGCAATAGTGAAGGTCTTCAAGAAACTCATAAATTGATTATCAGCTAATTCTGATTTCATATTTTTATTGCTTGAGGCTGCTATTTTTCTCTATCTTTGAATGGTAAAGAAGAAACCTAACCATGCACCTTAAACAACTGAAATTCACAAACTTCAAAAACTATACGGAGGGAGATATCTCCTTTTCTCCTAAGATAAATTGCTTTATTGGGAATAATGGCGTGGGCAAAACCAATATTTTGGATGCTATCTATTATTTATCATTTTGCAAGAGCTATTTTAATCCTATAGATTCTCAAAACATACGTCATACTCAGGATTTCTTTGCCATACATGGATATTATGAACAGCAAAATGGCTCTAACGATAAGGTACAATGCGTACTTAAACCCAATAAGAAAAAGCAGTTCAAACTCAATGACAAAGAATATGATCGCTTGGCCGACCATATCGGACTCTTACCACTCGTCATGATCTCACCTTACGATAGAGACCTCATCAACAACCATAGCGATGTGAGAAGAAAGTATTTAGATGGTGTGATATCACAATTTAACGGACTCTACCTCACCAACCTCCTCAATTATAATAAGGCCTTACAACAAAGAAATGCATTGCTCAAAAGCTTTGCCGAGAACAGAAGTTTTGATGCCGATCTATTAGAAATGTGGGATCATAAATTAAACGATTTGGGGAGTCAAATTTTTGAAGTCAGAGCTCAATTTATTGAAGATTTTCGCCCTATATTTCAGAAATATTTTAGTTTTATAAGCGATGGAAAGGAAGAGGTGGGCATTAAATATAATTCACAGCTTCATCAAAATGAACTCTCCCTCTTACTCAAAGAAAATTTGAGAAAAGACCAAGCCATTCGATATACATCTGTTGGAATTCATAAAGATGATTTAGAATTTACCATTTCCTCCTACCCTATTAAAAAATATGGTTCACAAGGCCAACAAAAGTCATATGTGATAGCCATCAAATTGGCTCAGTTTGAATATATGCGCCAAATTAAAAAGCAAAAACCCATTCTTTTACTCGATGATATCTTCGATAAATTAGACAGCCAAAGAGTAGAGCAAATCATTAAATTAGTTAATGAGGAAGAGTTTGGGCAAGTATTTATTACTGATACCCAGAAAGAAAGAATCGAGCATATTTTCGAACATAATTCTATGGATCATAAAATCTTTAGTATCGAAAATCAAGTTATTAGCCCTTTAAATTCATAAGATATGTTTAGTGGAAGAAAAGAAATGAGTATCGGAGATGTTTTAAAAAAAGTACTCCAAGAAAATGATTTAGAGGAGGGTGTTGACGAAACCAGACTCCTTCAAGAGTGGGAAAACATCATGGGAAAGCATATCTGCAACCATACTATAAGTAAACGAGTTTCTCAGTCGATTCTCTACGTTCATTTAGATTCTGCAGCGTTACGCCACGAGCTAAGCTATCGCCGCGACGAGTTAAAGAAAGCCCTCAATTATGCCGTTGGAAAAGAAGTGATTAAAGATATTGTTTTTGCATAAAAAGCTCTGAAAACAAAAAAAGCGGAACTATTGGTTCCGCTTTTTTTGTTTCATGGTATTGGGTTTATTTTACCAAAATCTTTCTCACCTTACCATATTCATCAGTTCCAAATCTAATGATATATAATCCAGGCTTTGCATAAGACATATCAATATCGTAAGTATAGCGATCGTTAGTCTTAATGACTCTATTATGCAATAAACATTGACCCATAGTATTATGAACATCGATTCTCAACGGCTCAGTAGTTTCAGCAGAGTTCATAGAAACTCTAAACTGATTATTACCCATATTGGCCACAATCATCTCCGCTTCTTGAAGAGGCATGGATTCAATTCCAACATAAGACAAAACATTAACCATATAATCTTCAGTTTCACCACCTTCAGGAATATCATTACAAGCTTGGTCATCACCAATGGGAACAATCCAACTTAACTTAACTCTCATTAAATGCTCACCTAAGTTAGCATTTTGTGGAATAATTAATTCTTCAGTTTGTGTATAGTCACCAGAACCTTGTCCATCTGCCATTTCAAAAGCAGCAACTACTTCATCAGCATCATAAACAAAATCATCATTAAAATCTATCCAAACTTTTACGAACTGATCTCCATAAGAGGCAGACATAATGAGTTCATGACTTGTGTTTCTTACCAAATCAGTCATTTGATTTACAAAGTCACCATATCCATTCTCAGAGCAACCACTTTCGTTATCAATGGTTCCCAATTGAATTCTAGCAATTTCATGATCATTGGCACAATTGGCCATTGGAATACAATTACTATTCACAACTAATTTATGTGTAGTATCATTATTCATATCTGTATCACCACTTAATGAGGTATAAGCTTTCATATAATGCATCCCTAAATCTGATAAATCAGCAGGGGAGGTAAAAGTATAATCTAGGGTTTCACCAAAAGCCAAAGGACCACTAACCACTTCCGATACTACCATACCATCGGCATCATAAGACACATCAAAATCACTTTGTTCTTCAGTACCAAAGTTTTTAATAGAGATACTTACTTGTTCGTCTGAGCTTAAGTTCTCACCAGTCATTGGTGTATTTATCATTGTAACTCCTAAATCGGTAGGACCATAATGCGTTACCTCTTTAATTACAGCATCATTACTAGGATCCTCATCGTCTGCTAGGCTTGTAAAAGCCATGATTTCATAGGTTTGACCAATTGTACTCATATCTGTTGTTTGAGCAAAAGTAAAACTCTCGTATCCCTGAGGCGCAATAGTAGCAGTAAATATTTCTGTTATAATATCGCCACCATCTATTTGATAATTCACTTCAAAATTCGCTTGCTCTGCCTCTCCTGCATTAAAAACAGTTATGGTAATCAACTCAGAATCTGTTAACAAACCATCCTCAGGTTGATCGACTGAAGCCACTCCTATATCATTCTGAAAATCAGGGGCGATTTTGAAAGCTCCTACCACATCTTTTCTACCACCATTAAAATACTCTGCAATATGCCAGAAAGTCTTATCATCACTAGGATCTAAAGTTAAGTGTACATAATCCGCTAATCTATTGGAAGGATTATTTGCTGTACTTTGTGCAATTAAGCTTTCATCAATGGTCATTTGTCCAACTGGATCAGAAGCATAACGTCCTGTAAAATAAATGGCAATCTTTTCAGTAGAACTCACTGTTGTATATCCCATTCCAATATTACCTTGACCATCCATAGCCATACTCCCCGAGAAAGCATCTTTATTATTATTAGGACTTACGAAAGTACCTTCTTGATAAATCTCCCATGGTTCTCCATCAGCAGTTTGGCGCATCTCGTACCAACGAATACCAGCTTTTTCTCCTGAGGATTCGACATCTACAACAAAATTAAAGATAGCTGAATTGTGGTCAGCGAATCTACGGTATTGTGCTTGGTTCATTACTGTTGCCTGCAATACATCTTGTTGTGGCCCTGATGGTTGTGGTCTATTTGAGAATGACCCGCCATCAAAAACAGATACAAATGGAGTTGTTGGAATTTGAACGGCGGTAGAGATTTCACTATTTGAAATATCTTCCCAATCGGCTGTAACACTCCATATTTTTAAATGATCTTCAGAAACTCCAGACCAAGCATCATCTTGCATATATACCACATAAGCAGGTTCTCCAACTGGAGGTAAATTGCCATCGGTGGTATTGAAAAACTGTGGACTATAGAATCCATTTTTTGCAAGACCTGGCATTGGAAGTAATACGAACTGCGCATCATCACCAACTAGCATCTTATCTCTTTCCATAATGAAGATTCTATTGGAACTATTGATATTGGCAGTGATATAGTAACCATCAGACCAAATAGAGAACTTAGGGTAATCTGGGAATGCTCCTGTTCCTAATCCTGAAGTATAAACATGCCAGTCGTCATTTACAGGATCTGGTCCTTGACAAATAGCAATATTTAAACCATTAGGGCTGTGATCAAATTCTGTGATTACAAACCTATCAGCTTCTACATCGTATAAAACAATAGGGTCTCCGGCATTATTCCCTGGAAATAGTGTAGATAAACTCATTGCAGAAGTCAATGGATTTCCTTCCTTATCAAAAACTCTAAATCCAGTATTCCAAGCACCAACAAAGTGGTTTGGACCTACTGCTCCAGTTGGATCCGAAGGAGTATATGGAGAAGTATTGGCATCGAAAACCAATAAAGCTTCTCTACCTTGTTTCTTAACCGCTCTTTCCTGATTAGCAACTAATGCATCACCATTAACTGGTAATCCTTTTCCTGGTACCACATTATTTACTCCTCTTCTCTTAGGATGCCCTGGTAATGGGTCCATATTAGGATCCGCTAATTGAATGGTTCCATTTGCAATTTGTTTTGCAATACTTGGAACTACTGTTGGCGTTGGTAGCATTCCAAATTCGGTAGCTTTTACTGATTGCTTTTCTTGTGCAAAGCCTGATATAGCTATTGCCAAAATAAACAACATCATTGATGATAAGTGTTTCATATTTTGTTTTTTATTATTCTTCTTATTTGACGTAAACGATTTCATTTCCTTGCAAAAGACAAGGATGTCAAAAACTAAGTTGTCTACCATTTAAAAAAGTATTTGATTCAAATCTGCCGACTCTATAGCTACGACCCTGTTTTATTGCACTATACAAAAGTACTGTAAAATCGATCTTATTATTAGCAAATGATATATATGCAGGGTATTTATGAGTTAATTAACAAGCGATGATGAAGATATAAAAAACCTTATGCACTTTGGGGAGTACTATTTAAGCTTTAGAGGATCAATAATAGAGTTCCAATACCATTCCTTATCCATATCTACAAAATGAATATGACCAATACGATAAAGATAGGTCTGTTTCTGATTAAATAATATTAAAAAGAACAAACTCGCCATAAATAAGTTGCGCCACTTTTTAATGGTAATATGTTCCAAAGCAAAAGCCAAGAGGATGGCAAAGACAAAAAGATACTCCACATAGACTCTTGATGAGAAACTTCCACCATACCACCAACTCCACCAACTGGCTAGCACGTATGTCAAAACTAGAAAAAATGCGAGTAAACTAAAAAAATGAAACTTATTCTTTAGAAATAAATAATAGCTTCCAAAGCAAGCCAAAAGGCATATCGGAGTATAAAGAAATAGTCCTTTTTTATAACTGAATAAAATATCTATCATATGAGAATCAAGAAAATCAAAATGGTCAGTTCCATATGAATAAATAATAAAGTGGCCAGTTTGTAGATAATATATTATGCCTTGAATAAACAACACTCCAAAAACACTCAAAAGAGCTCCAATAGTTGCAAGATATTTTTTTGTGAATAGTTCTTGAAGTCTTTGTTTAAAAACAGGGAAAGAGCCAGAAACAAATGGTAAAGCCAATATAACCAAACCATTTACAGGCCGAATCAGAACTATCATCCCGAACATAAGAGCAGCTATAATGAGATATTTGCTCTTAGCTTCAATAAAACATTTCTTGCTCCATAATACAAAAGCATTTACAGCAGCAAAGGAATACACATGCGACATACAAGGCTCGAAAGCGGCGTAATAAAACAGATGTGTTCCTAATCCAATAGAGAGCAGAACAATATTGATATTTGATTTTTTAATCTGATACAAAAGGAGGATCTTCCATAATAAATACAAACCAAGCACCATATAAAACAATCCTGCGATATTGACAAATACATAATAAATCTTTGAATATCCATCGCTATCATATCCCATGGGTTCACTTAGAGCATGAGCCATCAAAAAAAAGGGCAGTTCGGCTATGGCAGTACCTACATAATATTTATTTACTATACTACCTTGGTATTCATTTCTATAATCGAAGACCAATTGCGGAATAAAATACTTCTCGTTTTCAATTTTATCGTAGAATCCAAAAGATAAATCCTGATAGATGAATATAGCAGGTAAATATGCATAATATCCCTTTCCATCGTCGCGAATAATAGAATGCCATCTTTCGCCTCCCCACTTTACATTAGCGGCAGAAAAGACCAGAATAATACTGATGATGAATAATAGAAATGAAGTGCTATGTTTTTTGACCAAACCCATATGTAAAAATAGAAAATTCTTTAATCCATCTTGATTAAAATGCCACTACCAGTTTTATCAACCAATTCTTCAGCATCTCCCCAATAATAAATATTCCCAAGACTAGAAATAGTAGCTTCAATACGTAGATTTGCTTGAACATAACAGTTATTAGAACCATGATTGGCAATATAGGTAAAAGTAGATCTTAGATTCTGTGCATAGATAGGTCCAAAACTAGAGCCAGTAACATAACTTAAATGTGTATTACCTTTATAATACACATCTGCAGTTCCTATATGAAAATAGATGAAGTTCCTATACATTTCAACATCCATTTCCACTTTTCCTGCACCTTCCCAAATATTTAAAGTTAAAGAATCTTGAACAATAGTATTGGTACAACTAATATCTCCACTTCCTCGATATTCTATTTCATTAATGGTTTCAAAATTGGCATAAACAGTAATCTCTCTATCGAAATTCCTCATCCAATTGCAAGAGTTTCTGTTTTCAATTTTCAACACCCTATCATCTATATCTGTCCTAACTTTCTTTAGCACATTTTTCCCGCCGTGTACAGAGATAGAATAGTCGTTTCCTTGGGTAAGAACCAAATTCACATTATCACTTAAAACAATTTTATCAAAAGTGGTAGCTGGACGCTCCTGAGTAATATCTGAACCTGTACTTTTAAAACAATCAGTGGGGTCTCCTTTCTTACAAGAATTCAACCCTAACAATAATATAAAAAAGGTAAAAATATTAATCCATTTCAGAAATCTTAATGCGTTTCTCTTTTCCATTATCTCTTCCCCCAATCGTATTGTAAACGGTAACCTAGACCATAAGAAACAAATGCAGCACGAGCCCCATGAGCTCTTAAATTAACAGTTACAAAAGTATTTTTATAGGCCAAAACTTTTAATGTCATAGATTCATAAATATCACCCTCCGATTTTTCTCTTCCGCCCCAATAAAATCCAACACCTACTCCAATAATCAATCTTGACATTCTAAATTCATAAGTTGGTGCAATTCCAGGTCGCATAATGGTGATGAAACTAGGATTAATTATCCCTACTTGTTCTTGCTTGGCTTCATGACTACCGTCATAACTAAAATCAAATGAAAAACCTAAAGCACTAATTTCATTAAAATATTTTAGAGTACTCACTGAAGCCATATAAACATCAAAACGCTCTCCAAAAACATCCCCCATATTTTTTGTGGCATACCCTGCTAAAACATTAAATATAAATATTTTATTAGGCTTATAACTCCAAGGAGGTATGCTAGGTTTTCTTTGTGCAATCTTACTATTTGGCTCACTCAATCGCTGACTTACACCTGCAGAAAGCATTGGAAGATTCAAACCATAATTTGGTGTAGCGGTACTTCCATTACTAAAGTGAATCAAACTAAAACCAGCTGTTAATGCAGTTGACTTACTCAATTGCTTCCTATATTCTAACATTAAATTAATAGCCACATTTACATGAGAACCAATGGCAATATTCTTATAATTTGTTAGCGGATCGAATTTTTTGGTTAGATAGCCTAAACCTACTCCCAATCGAAATCCGAAATAATCATTTTTATGCCTGATAATAGGAAAGGAAACAAAAGGACAAACCGCAACAACCTGGCCTACTGCAGGATGGTCAGATAAGGTACTATAAAACAAGCTCACTCCTATAATAGGATAATTATGAATCTTTTCCCATTCCTTCTTTCCATAGGTATCTTTTACCAAACTGATTTCAAAACCTGGAATATGAGAATTAAAAGGTTCTAATTCGGTGTGATGATTGATAAGAAATCCATAATAGATACGGGGCTCAATCTGAAGATTGCTATTATACTTTTTGTGTTTGAAGGATTTCACTTTAAATTTAGAATAGGCGGATTGACTTCGCACTGGCACTATAACGACCAACAACAATATAAATAAAATCCAACTATTTTTAAGAATCCCCATGATGTATTTTCAGTTTGCAAAGAAAAGAAAATTAGATGTCTCCTCCTCTTTTTTCTGTAAAATAAGACAACGTAATAAAAAGCACTCTATTGTAACGAATTAAAAAACTACTTTTGCAAAAAAACTATAATGCAGGAGAAATTAAAAGCCTTCGAAAGACTATTAACCATCATGGATGAGCTTAGAGCGGGTTGTCCTTGGGACCAAAAACAAACTTTAGAAAGCCTCCGATATCTAACCATTGAAGAAGTATATGAATTATCAGATGCCATTTTGGATAAAGACATGACCGAAATAAAAAAAGAATTAGGCGATTTAATGCTGCATATGGTTTTTTATGCCAAAATAGGAAGCGAGACTCATTCTTTTGATATGGCCGATGTTTTAAATGGAATTAGTGAGAAGTTAATATTTCGCCATCCTCATATTTATGGCGATGTGAAAGCTAATGATGCCGAAACTGTAAAACAGAACTGGGAAAAACTAAAATTAAAAGAAGGTCGTGAATCGGTTCTTGATGGCGTACCTCAGTCTTTACCGGCAGTAGTTAAAGCCTACCGCATTCAAGAGAAAGTAAAAGGAGTTGGCTTCGATTGGGAAAAACCAGAGCAGGTTTGGGAGAAAGTAGAGGAGGAATTACAAGAATTTAAAGCAGAAGCAGAAAAAGAAAACGAGAAGGACAAGATGGAAGCTGAATTTGGCGATTTGATGTTTTCATTAATAAACTACGCTCGGTTCTTGGATATCAATCCTGAAGATGCATTAGAACGTACAAATAAAAAATTCATCAAGCGGTTTAAATACCTAGAAAGTGAAAGCAAGAAAGATGGAAAAGACATTTCAGATATGAGTCTTACCGAAATGGATGTGTATTGGAATAAAGCTAAAACATTATAGCCCTTTGCTTTTTGCCCTAAGCCCTAAGCCTCAAATCCCAGTTATTCCCATCTGTTTCATCAAGAAAGTGGCATTCAGGTTTTGCGAAATCCCATCTCTTAATTTATAATCAAAATGCAATTTCCCATCTACTAAGTCTACTTCGAAGCATTTGTTTTGAACGGAATCCGGGAAACTATCAATTAAAGTTCCTAGCTGAAGATCGTGAGTAGCAATCAAACCAACTGCTTTTAAGCCAATCAACTGAGCCACTAGAGCCTTACTCCCCATTTCCTTGTCTTTGCTATTGGTGCCTTTTAATATCTCATCAAGGATGATAAATAATGGCATTCCTGATTTAAGCTCCTCTATAATCCCTTGCAAGCGAAGTAATTCTGCATAGAAATAGGATTCATTACGAGCTAAACTATCTTTGGTTCTGATGCTGGTAAACATTTGAATCGGAGTGATTCTCAGCCTTTTCGCACATACTGCTGAACCAGCCATAGAGAGTATTAATTGTGCGCCTACCGTTCTTAAATAGGTACTCTTTCCTGCCATATTTGCTCCGGTAACTATATTAAACTGACCTAAACCCGGAAAACTAATATCATTGGCAACTCCAGTATCTTTTGGAAGTAATGGATGCGCTGCTTCTTCAGCTTCAAAAACAAAACCCTCCTCAATAATTTCTGGGAAAATAGATTCTGGATGATTATAGTTAAATGTTCCTAGAGATACTAAAGTTTCCATTTCTGCCAAAACAGCAAACCATTTCCCTACTGAAGTTCCATATTTTTGTCGCCAATTTTCCAATCGGATACTCTGCAATACATCCCAAACAGAAAAAAAGTTGAGGATGAACCAGCCAAACAAATTCAAACGGGTATCGAAAGCTTGTGATAATTTCGACAATTTCTTAATAGCTATTGAAGCGCTTTCATTTTCAAGTTTTAAATTTTCTTGAAGTTCTTTTAATGTGTCAGAGTCAAATAATTGTTTTTCAAAAGATTCAAAAACTGACTTCCATTGTTGTAAAGCAGAGGATTGCTTTCCCAGCTCTATATGATTGGCATTGATTCGCTTGGCGAAATAACCAGAAAACCCAAGAGGAACCACCATATACAACATGAATGTATTGAATCCCAATTGCCCATTTATCAAAAGGTATAACATAAAAAAGCTGAGAAGGGATATAAATGGAACAACTATTTTAAAAGCCCAATGACTAAATATTCCTTTTCGTACCGCCCATTCATTTAAACTTGAAATCGGGCTGGCTTTCTTTTTTTGGCTTGCGGTGGTTTGAGCTCCTAAAACTCGGAATTCTTGCATCCACTCGTGCCTCTTTGCCAATTCGCCTATAGCGACTTGTTGTGCTAATATTTTTGGTTTTTCAATAAAACCCTCCCCTAATCTGTTGGCTAAATCAGTTTTCCCTTGAGGACTATAAGTTCTGTTTAAATACTGAAACAAAGAGAAAGGGCCAAATACATCTAAATCGTAACTGAAATAGTGTTTCTCGTCTATATATTCTTCACCATCCTCAAAATTTGAATAATCATTATTTAATGCCTTAAGTTCATAGTCATTGATATCTCTATATAATTCATAGGCTTTCTTTAGCTTCAGAATCCGATTATGCCAAGTCACTAAAATGACAAAGGTGGCCAATCCAATAATAATAGTAGCAAAAACAATAGCCAGATCAAAAGAAGTAGAAATAAAAATAGCTAAAACCCAAAGCAAGAACCAGAGGACTCGAAATAAAGAAAGCCTTCTGTTTTTCTGGGTATATTCTTCTGCTAGTGCAGTATATTTGCGGAGTTGATTCTCGTAAAAATTGGTAATTTCTGACATGTTCTTGATTTAACAGCAAAATTAATTTTAATCTAAAATAATAGAGATTAAAAAAGCTTAAATCATGAAATTGTTTGTGAGAAAAAAGTTAAAACTGAAATACCTTTTCAATTAAGCATAAATCATAGCTAAAATAAAAGGAATGGTGATCATGATAGAAATAATCAATGGCTGCCAAAACTTCTTCTTTGGGTAAATACTTTCATCCATAAAGTTCCTTTTTTGGAATACATGCACAAGTATGAACCCTCCAACCATGTTCAATATCAAAACATAAGAAGCTTTTGGTTCCTTTGGTATATTCACTAAAAAAATGGTGAGGATGGTATATAAAATAGAAGCTCCTAAAATAGAATATGCCAGCCTCTTTTTACCAATACTAATTAAATTTTGCAGAAGTAAAACAGCACCGAAAATAGTTGCAAAGAGTACGGAAAACATCCAAATTACTTTTTCAGAGTAAATTTTAATTGGTGCTTCAGTTACTGGGACTTCTTGATGAATTGCTGAATTCATGTTTGATAAATATTAAAATAATGAAACAACATCAACATATGGACTGTTTTGAATAATTTCTTTGGCCTTCACGTATTCATCCGTATTTACGATAATGGTAATTCCTTCGTAGGTACTGCCAACATATGCAGTCATAACGGAGGAGGCTGGATTATCAGATCGGAGTAATGAATATATTTCAGATTCCTCTAAAAGACTTTTAATATCTTCAGCCATTATACGGTCATCTGTTTTGAGAAGCGCTTGAGTGTCGTTTGCCATAATTTTGTTTTGAGAACCAAAGATAAGAAATGATTTTTAAACGTTATAGTGTTTAAACTAAAAATTCAAACTAAATATATCCTTTCAAATAGTAAGCTAAGTGTAGAATTTATTATTTTTCGACAACAATGTCCAATGCATGCTTCATTTTAAAAGAAAATTCTTCATTACATTGGTTCAGAAAGGCTTTGTAACGAATATTCAGGACTTAGAAATCACTAAATATTAATGAGGGTCTATTTATTTCACACTAAACAAATAAGAATAGTTGTTATTTGGTAAAGTAATTTTAGGATTTTGGATGATGATTTCAGTTTTTCCACTGACAATAACATAATGAGCGAGTGCAATTCCCATATCCACCATTTGTATATCATAGCCTAATGAGCTGCCATATTTTGGAGTTCTGGCTATGAAAAAATGAGCTTTTTCATCCTTAGTAATTACAATTCTCCATGGCTGTTTGTTAGATGCACTAGGTGCCAATCTCACATACTCTAATAACTCCTTCCACTTTTCAGATATTATAGGACTTTGAAAATCATTTTGAAAAAAGAGAGAATCGAAATCTAAACGGCTATCGGCTTTAGCCATTTTGCGAATGATTTTCCCAAACAAATGAGCTTGTTCAGCTGCGTATCCTATTGGAGAGATAATGG
Organism: Lentimicrobium sp. L6; assembly: GCF_013166655.1. NCBI lineage: Bacteria > Pseudomonadati > Bacteroidota > Bacteroidia > Bacteroidales > Lentimicrobiaceae > Lentimicrobium > Lentimicrobium sp. L6. The sequence goes on along the minus strand of NZ_JABKCA010000003.1, from coordinate 31,547 downwards.
GAATAAAATCACCCTCCTCTAATTCTTCTTCAACTTGTAATTTTTTTCTTTGAAAAGTACCTCCTAACCAACAAGTGCTGATCTTATTTTGCTGTAGAAAGAGAATTAAATTTTCTACTACAAAACCCAAATCCAATAGATTCTCTTGATTTCTCTTACATATAGTCACTAAAAAAGAAGGTGCTTTCTTCACAAATCCATATGTTGCTATCTTTTCATCTTTTAAATCTAAATCTTTGAATATGATTTTGATGACATTTCCGAAAGGTCCAATTAAATTTTTGGGCTGAGATAAATAAGACAGAAGCAATTCCTTATCTTTAATGGTAAGAGATTCTCCAGTATATTTTCTTATCGACTTTCGACTGATGATGGCTTCTTTGATTTCCATATTGAAATGAGGATATGTTTATAAATTCAAAATTAAGCAATAATTATTGATCTGTACTTAATAATGATTTCTACCACAGCACTTTTTAAATTTCTTGCCACTATTACAAGGGCAAGGACTGTTTCTACCAATACTCAATTTCTCCTTTTCCAAGGCTCTCGCACTCATATCTTGATTAAAAACCTCCTCTAATAGTTGATATAATTCAGGGTGTTTTCGTTTTAATAGCTGGGGTCGTTCAAAGAAATATTCGCTAATCACTGAAAAGAATTCACTTCTATTGGTGGCTCCATAGGGGTTAATATCTGATTTATTGGCATATATCTCATCTATCTTTTTATTGATTAAATCAATCCAAGGGATAACATATTGCTTATCGAGCAATAATTCCGGAACACCATCTATAACTCCATCTGTTTTATCTATCAGATGAACAAACTCATGGACCGCAGTATTTTTCTTATCACTTGCATTACTAAACCCATGATGCAATGCTTTTTTAGAGAGAATCATTTTGCCCGCCATATATCCACTTCCTACCATCCCCAAAATACTCCTTCCTTCTCTTTGGGTTTCAAATTTTTCATTAAAAGAGGATGGATATACCAGCACCTCATATAGACGGGTATATTTCCATTCAGGGAATTGAAAAATTGGAATAATGGCACTGGCCGCAATCAATATCTCATCTTTTTGATCAACATTAGTTTCAATACCAGTGATTCTCACATTCAATAAAAACTCTTGAATCTTAAACTCAAAAAGCTTCTCTTCTTCGCTATTTAATGAATTATAAAAGGCTACATTTTCCATTAAAATCACCTTCCAAGGAGTTGGAAAAGGTTTTTGAGGAATCTTCCATTCTGATTTTTTGCTATTTCTGAGTCTAAAGAAAATTATCAATGCGATTAGTAGAATAATAAGGACAATGAATTCCATAAATGATTTTTGTACGTTTTAAGTGAGTAAATATAGCACTATTCTTTTGACTGGATTATACACTCCCACTATTTAACTAGTGATAACATTTCCTGAGCATATCGTTTACCTAGTTCTCTCACACCCTCCGAATTAAAATGAACACTATCCTCACGAACTAAGCATCCTCTGGAGGAAATTACATGTGCTGTAGGAATTAAATCAGGCAGTTGATTGATGATAGGATTCATGCTAGCACAAATCCCACCCTGTTCTTCATGTACCACTTCTCCTGCCAATAATGGGACTTCTTTGGCATTCAATGATAAATCAGACAATATATTTTCATAAATAGTTTTTACATAATTCGGCCATTGCTCATCTCCAGTATTGGTTTCTCCTTGATGAAGAATAATCCCCTTTATCACTCCATCTTTCTGCGCTTTTTTAGCCAAAGAAATCAAACATTGATATGGATTCCCTTCATACCCATTTACCTTATCAATAAACCAATCTTCAGGATATGTTCGGGTATAATTTTGATATAAATCCTTATCAAACAAACGTATATCACATCCTCCTATGGCTACGTTTATAATGCCAATAGAAATATCTTGAGGAAGCTCTTCAACCATGGTTCTACCAAAATAATCAGCAGGAGAAAGCCCCGAATAACATTGAGACAGAGGAGGATTAGCCGTATACCATTTCCCTTTTCCTCTTTCTAAGTTTGGACAATCCATTGATGCCATCATTTTGAACCGAGGGTCGACGACCCTATCCTGCTCCTCTATAGCTGCTGACCCTTCCATATTAGATTGACCAAAGCATAAATAGATATGAAAGTTTTGATTTTGTGAGAACATAGTGGTGCTGATTAGTAAAAATAAGGAAAGAATTAGGTTTCCAGCTATTGGCTTGGTTTTCATAGTCGTTTTAGTTGTGATATTTGATAGTCCTACAAAAATAAAATAAATTCTTTAGGGGATGGCATAAAAAAAACACTCCCCAGTTATTGAAGAGTGCTGTATCTTTAAAATGACAATTCTTATTTTGTCATTTCAGCATAGTGCTTATAGAATCCGATAATAGACTCAATACCATTATAGAATTGCTCTAAAGCGTAGTTTTCGTTTGGTGAGTGAATGGCATCTGATTCTAAACCAAAGCCCATCAATACAGATTTAATTCCTAAAATCTTTTCGAAATCAGAAATAATAGGAATAGATCCTCCTGAGCGAACTGGTACAGGACGCTGACCAAATACATCAATTAGTGCTTTCTCAGCAGCTTGATAAGCTACAAAGTCGATTGGACAAACATAACCATAACCACCATGTAGGTAATTCACCTTTACCTTCACACTCTTAGGAGCGATGCTTTCGAAATACGCTCCAAATAATTTAGAGATTTTCTGATGATCTTGGTTAGGAACCAAACGAGTTGAAATTTTGGCATGGGCCTTAGAAGGAAGTACTGTTTTAGCACCTTCTCCTGTATATCCACCCCAGATTCCACAAACATCAAAGCTTGGGCGAATTCCTGTTCTTTCTAAAGTAGTAAAACCATCTTCACCGGCTAACTCGTCAACATCCAATGCTTTCTTGTATTCTTCAGCATTAAATGGCGCTCTTCCTAATAATTCACGTTCTTCAGCAGAAACCTCTTCTACATCATCATAGAAACCTGGAACAGTTACTTTACCATTTTCATCTTGTAAATGAGTAATCATTTTAGCCAATACATTGATTGGATTAGCCACAGCACCACCAAATAATCCTGAGTGTAGATCTTGATTTGGTCCAGTAACCTCCACTTCCCAATATGCTAAGCCACGCAAACCAGTTGTAATAGTTGGGGTTTGTGGATTAATCATGCTGGTATCAGAAACCAAAATCACGTCGGCTTTCAACATGTCTTTATGCGCTTCACACCATTTTGGTAAATTTGGAGAACCTATTTCTTCTTCTCCTTCAATCATGAATTTTACATTCACTTTTAAAAGATCATTTTTTAGAACATATTCAAACGCTTTGGCATGCATGAATCCTTGTCCTTTATCATCATTAGCTCCACGAGCCCAGATTCGACCATCTCTTACTTCTGGCTCAAAAGGAGGAGAATCCCATAATTCTAGAGGATCAACTGGCATGACATCCATATGACCATAAACCATAACTGTAGGCAATGCAGGATCTACAATCTTTTCTCCATAAGTTACAGGATTACCATCTGTCTCAAAGATTCCTGCTTTATCAACACCAGCTTCTAAAAGCAGTTTTTTCCAATATTCAGCTGCTCTATACATTTCTGGCTTGTTTTCTGCTATGGAACTGATAGATGGAATTCTAATTAATCCAAATAGTTCTTCAAGAAACCTTTCCTTATTCTCTTGAATATAATTTTTAACTTCTGACATTTTATATACTTTTTATTTACAATCGTTTATACTCTTTATATTGTTTCAGAATCAATCCATCAGCCAATCCTTTGCGAGGTACAAAAATAGAAGAGGCTTTAACTGTATTCATCACAAATCGATAGATATATGCCGCAGGTACAATCACATCGGCTCTATCAGGACGAAAGCCATAATGAGAGATTCTGTCTTCAATGCTCATATTTTTGAGCTGCTGATAACCAAATTCTAAATTCCCAATATTCAACTCTTGTCTGTCGTTATTTCCATACAACTTACAAAGCCGGTTAATATTGCCACCAGTTCCTACGATATGAAAATCATGGAATTTTGAATCGTACTCCTCCAACCACATTTTCATATCACTCCAAACTTTGTTCTTCACCTTGTTGTTGAGCATTCTCAATGTTCCAACCTTAAAAGATTTTTGTTTCAACAGCTTACCTTCTCTTTCAATACTCAACTCTACACTTCCGCCTCCAACATCCATAAACAAAGCATAATGCTTAGGTGTTGGAAAAATGATTCGGTTTGTATTTCTTAAAATTTCTGCTTCTTGTCTTCCTTCAATAATTTGGATTTTCAGACCTGTTTCTTTTTTAATCTTTGATAAAATCTCTTCACTATTTTTAGATTCTCTCATGGCCGCTGTGGCGCAAGCAATATATCCGATAGGCTGGTATACATCTATCAATAACTTAAAAGCTTTCATTGTTTTAATAAAAGATTTAGCCTTTTCTTTACTAATAATACCATCATTATAAACATCCTCTCCTAATCGTGTTGGAATGCGGATAAGAGAAGCTTTATCTAATTTCACTATTCCATCTTTATCGTAAGCATTGGCAAACAATAATCGGGCAGCATTGGAACCTATATCTATAGCAGCAAAAAGCATTTATCTCAATTTAAACTTCAAAAATAAGTAGAATATTCCGAAGGAAAAAACGGAATAAAATGTTTGCAAATTTCTAACATTAGTGAACTTTATCGCATTGATATCCGTCATAGAAAACTAAGAGCACTCATTGGTAAACAGAATTTAAACAATCTCGTCATAAGAAGGAATATCCTGGAGAAAATAATACTTCTGATTTTGAAAATCGAGTTGGCAACAGAAATGCTCTAAGCCATTAGTAACAATAAGGTAGTCCACCTTCATACTTAGATTATACCGTGCAATTTGATCAAAAACCTTTTGATCTATTTTTACTGATGGGGCCTTGCATTCTACCAATAACAATGGATGACCAAAGTGATTAAAAGCAACCACATCGGCACGTCGTTTTAAGGAATTTACTTTCAAACTATATTCTAGAGCCAATAATCCAGCTGGATATTTCTTTTCTTCCATCATATAATGAACAAAAAGTTGTCTAACCTCTTCCTCAGGAGTCAGTATCAACCACTTTTTTCTAAGTACGTCAAACACTTCCACTTTTCCTTCGTTCTGACGAAGTCTTAGTTTTTTAGATGGAAGGTTAAAGCGATTTAAACTCATGACTATAATTTTGGTAAAAGTAGAAAATATAGCGTTTCTAAATTGAAAAAATTGAATCTAATGTTAATAATATATGCTAAAAAGAGGAGTCTAGAATAGCTAGAATTACCTATATTTGTGCGAAATTTCATCTATGAAAACCAAAAAACAAATTGTCAGTAACTGGTTGGTAAGATATACCGGAATACAGCTGAAAGACTTTGGTAAGTATATCCTGCTCACTAATTTTCAAAATTATGTAGATTTATTTGCTGAAAGACACGGAGTTGAGCCTACAAGTAGAGATTTAGCCATGCCCTCGGCCACCGCTGAGGACATCACCATCATTAACTTTAGTATGGGAAGTCCAAATGCAGCTACCATTATGGATTTAATTAGTGCAGTGGAACCTAAAGCTTGTTTGTTTTTAGGTAAATGTGGGGGCCTAAAGAAGAAAAATAAATTAGGGGATTTCATTTTACCTATTGCCGCTATTAGAGGAGACGGTACTAGTAATGATTATATGCCTCCTGAAGTTCCTGCCTTACCAGCATTTAGCTTACAAAGAGCTATTTCGAGTATCATTAGAAGTCGAGGTTTCGACTACTGGACAGGCACAGTATATACCACCAATAGAAGAGTCTGGGAGCATGACAACGAGTTTAAAGATTATTTGAGAGAAACTAGGGCCATGGCCATTGAAATGGAAACTGCAACCATCTTCACTGTTGGATTCCATAATGAAATACCAACGGGAGCTCTTTTACTCATCTCCGATCAACCCATGATTGCTGATGGGGTTAAAACCTCGAAAAGTGACAAATTAATAACAGAAAACTTCGCAGAGAAACATTTAGAAATAGGTATCGCAGCTTTGATGGAAATCAAACATAATAGAACAGCAGTGAAACACCTTAGATTCGATATTTAAAAGATATGCCAGAACTCCAATACGACGACATCCTCAGAGATCTACAAAACAAGATTTACTATCCTGTGTATTTATTATCAGGAGAGGAGGCCTTTTTTATAGATTCCATCACGAGCTTTATTGAAGAGAATGTGTTGGATGCCATGGAGCGGGAGTTCAATCAAACAGTGGTTTATGGACTAGATACCAATGTGAGCTCTTTGATTAATTTGGTAAGAAGCTATCCCATGTCAGCGAATCATCAAGTAGTGATAGTGAAAGAAGCTCAAAACTTAAAAGGATTAAACGAGCTGGAAGCTTACTTTAAAAACCCTTCAGACTCAACAATTTTAGTTTTAGCATATAAACATAAGGATTTCGACAAGAGAACCACAGTGTACAAAGCCATTAAGAAACAAGGAGTCACTTACCATTCCAAAAAGCTTTGGGAGAACAAAATCCCAAGCTGGATTCAAAGTTATATTGAAAAAAATTCATTTAAAATTAAACCGGCTGAAAGTGCTTTACTGGCAGAATACCTTGGTAATGATTTGAGCAAAATAACCAATGAACTCAAAAAACTGACCATAAGCCTTAAAAAAGGTGATTTGATTACTCCTGATGTGATTGAAGAAAACACCGGAATCAGTAAAGAGTATAATGTATTTGCATTGCAGAATGCTATTGCAGAAAAGGATATTCTCCAATGTAATAAAATAGTACAGTATTTCATAGGTGATGAGAAAAACCATTCCATTCATGGAGTTATTCCTGTACTTCATAGTTTCTTTTATAAGTCGCTTGTTTTATTCCAACTTCCCAACAAAAGTGACTCAAAAGGTGTCGCTTCAAGGTTAGGTATTCACCCAGGATTAGTTTTTCGCTATCAGCAATGTGCTAGGAACTACCAACCCATGAAACTTTTTGCCATCATTGGTTATTTAAAAGATGCCGATTTAAAGGCAAAGGGTGTGGGAGCCACTGGAAATCTAAGCAGTGGTGAAATATTGCGTGAGTTGATATTTAAGATTTTACATTAAAATTTAAGACATAAAAAAAACGCTTCAAGAAGCGTTTTTTTTACTTTATATCTATCCTCTATTTTTTAATAAACTTCTCCATCTTCTGAAACAAAATCTTTCCTAAAATGGGTTTTGTGATATATTCATCGCAACCCGCATCAAAAACCTTCTGGTAGTCTGAATTTAAAGCATAAGCCGTTTGTGCTATAATTGGCAGGTCGGGTTTGAATTCTTTAATTTTCCGAGTGGCTTCATAGCCATCAATAAATGGCATTCGAATATCCATCAGTACTATATCTATATTATCATCCTTCTGACAAAACTCAATAGCCTCCTTGCCATCCTTTGCCCAAAGCACATTAATTTTTGTCTTACGCAAAAACGTTTTTAAAAATAAAAAATTATCGTCAACATCCTCAGCTATTAAAACTGTTTTATCTGACCAATCATAGGTTTCTCTTTGGTTTTCCATTTTGCTCATCTTAATGATTCCTTTTCAAAAGTAAGAACTTTATCAGACATTTCAAAGGAAATAATATTGAATATTTTATTTTTTGTGATACATATAGGCATTAGCTTGTGCTGATGGCATCACTAGCACATCATTTATATTCACATGAGGGGGTAAACTCGCAGTATAATAAACAACATTAGCTATATCCTCTGCCGCTAAGGGTTGATAGCCACTATAAACTTTGCTAGCGGTTTCAGCATCAGTTTTCAACCTCACCATGCTAAATTCCGTTTCTACAGCCCCTGGAGCTACTTGAGTAACCTTTATACCATAGGGTAACAAATCGATCCTCATGCCTTCAGTTAGAGCATTCACTGCTGATTTGGTGGCACAATATACATTCCCATTGGGGTAAGCCATTTTTCCAGCTATGGAGCCAATGTTAATGATATGGCCTTTTCCTCTGGCTTTAAACAATGGAATAATTTCTTTACTTAAATAGAGCAATCCTTTAATATTGGTATCAATCATTTGCTCCCAATCGGAAAGTACTCCTTTATCAATTGGATTAATACCCGCTGCTAATCCTGCATTATTTACTAACACATCAATTTCTCTAAAATCATTTGGAATACTGGCAATTGCTTTTTCCACTTGTTTTTGGTCACGAATGTCAAAATTAAGAGTTAATACAGAAATATGATACTCTTTTTCAAGCTTAGATTTGATGGCGTCCAGTCTTTCTATCCTTCTTCCCGTAAGAATTAGGTTATAACAGTTTTTAGCGAATTCTATAGCGCAAGCTTCTCCGATTCCGGCGGTAGCTCCACTAATTAATGCAGTTTTATTCATGGCGATTTATTATTTATGCGATTTCTAATGCAATTTCCATCATTTCTGTGAAAGTCAATTGTCGTTCTTCAGCTGAACATTTTTCTCCTGTCACCAAGCTATCACTCACCGTTAGCAAGGTTAAGGCTTTTCTGCCATACTTTGCTGCTAAAGTATAAAGGGCAGCAGATTCCATTTCTACCACCATTACTCCAAAATCTCTCCATTTTTGATAGGGATCTACTCCATAATCGTCATTATAAAAAGTATCTGAAGCCAAAATATTACCCACTTTCACATCTATACCTTTACTTTTAGCATAATTATAAGCTTGGTTGAGTAAACCAAAATCAGCTATTGGTGCAAAATGCATTCCCCCAAAACGATGGGTATTCATACCATTATCGGTTGAAGAAGCTTGGCCTAAAACCACATCTTTAAGTTTGATATCTGGGTGAATGGCACCACAAGTACCAATACGCATTAACTTCTGAACACCATATTCCTGCATCAGCTCGTTAAGATAAATGGAAATAGAAGGTAAACCCATTCCGGTTCCCTGAACAGAAACTCGTTTACCTTTATAATAACCTGTATAACCTAACATTCCTCTCACTTCATTATAAAGAACGGCATCCTCTAAAAAATTCTCAGCAATAAACTTTGCCCTCAAAGGATCGCCCGGTAATAAAATAGATTCAGCAATATCGCCAGGTTTGGCGTTTATATGTATACTCATATTCTTATTTTTTAATTTGGGTTGATCTGTAATATCTCTTCTGCAAATTTAAAAGTTTCACGCTTCACCGAGGCAATATCTTTTGATTTTATATCACTTGCCAAAGGATGTACTCCTACTTCTGTAAAAGCATACTTTATTTTCTGATTTTCAGGGGTCCCCAAATGCTCATACATATCGAGCATAGCACTCACTTTTACAGTACCATCTTGATGTTCTGCATCTTTAAAATAATATCCCAAAAATATGGGCTGTGTTACCTTTTCAAAAGTTCGAATAGTCATTGTATTTTCAACCAAACTTTGAAGATAGGCCACTGCTTCCACTCTATAAGTCGACTGCCAATATTTACTAACAAGAGGAGGATCATCAGGATATTCAATCATTTCACCTTGAGCCAGTTTCCCAATTTGTAATCCCCAGGGGAAAGTGAGCATTTTAGTCATGTCCTCCGCCATTTCAATATTCGGTGAATAGAGAATAACTCCCGCAATATCTGGATTATCAGCTGCCAAAATTAGAGACAAGGTCCCTCCAGTTGAGGTACTCATTAATATCACCTTATCACCCAGTTGACGAGCTACTTTGAGTGCATCTTTTGAAGATTCAATAAGCTTATCTGGTGTCATATCCAATAAATTATGAGGAGTTTCTAGTCCATGCTCATGCAGACGAGGGAAATAAGCATTCATATGATATCGCTGAGCAAAATCTTCATTTAAGGGATAACCTTCATGGGGACTAGCCGAAAAACCATGGATATATAAAAGAACAAATTCTGTTTTTTCAGGAATAGAATCTGCAAAAATGATTCGACTTTCATTATCAGGTTTTATAAAATCAGTATTTTTTTCAGAATTAGATATCTGTTCATTTAATAATCCAAGATCAACTTCCTCAAACTCTTCAGGAACTTTGCCATCTACACTTGGTTGTTCAACTTTGGGTCCCATAAAAAACAACAAAGCTAAAGCCACAATTACAATTAATGCTTTTTTCATAATTAGCTAATTAGATTGATTGCTAAATTAGGACTTTTATAGAAATATGCCAAGTTTAACCCATTGACTATTTGAAACTAGTCAGTAAAAGATTTCTTTGTCAAGGAATTGTGCACATCATTAACACCCATTAATGCAGCAGAACCATACCATTCCATCAATTCCATTTGTAATACTCCAGCCTCAATGGCAGGGTCGGTATTGGTGAGTTCTTTGGCTTCCTCTATACTTTCCACATTAAAAATATAGATTCCTCTTAAATCTTGATCACCAAAAAACGGTCCAGCTAAAACTAATCTTCCTTGTTCCGCCATTAAATCTATATTTTGCATATGCGCCATCTGTAAAGCATTGGAACTATCTTTAGAAAGACTTTGGTTTGTTCCTCTTTTTAAAAATGCCATCACATATTTTTTCATTCCATAATCATCGGCCCCATATTCTATGGCTTTAATAGAATCAAAAGTCAAATCTACTTTGTCCAATGTATTCGTATTGATCTCCACATTAGGCTGACATGCAGTAAATAAGGTAGTAATGGATAATATTAGCAAAGTCTTGATTGTTTTTTTCATAAAAAGGATTTTGGATTTGAGTGGGCAATTTACAAAATACACATAAATTAAAAAGCCCACAGTAGTGCCTTTTGGTTAAAATCCAATAGAAATCCCATATTACTCGACTAATACTATTGAATCCAATTGACTTTTACCAATAATCAATCAAATAATTCAGCTATAATCTGGGAATCATTTATTTGAATGGATTTTTTTTAGGCATTCCGTGAGTTTATCACCAATCAAATCATCACTATTGGCACAGTAACCAGCATATTTACATATCAGTTCCTTATTGTGATCGTAAATAATGGTGTAGGGAAATGCATTAATTCCCATATCACGCCTTAAATCACCATTTTTATCTACATACACATCTATTTGCAGATCATGACCATAAACAAAAGGCTTTATTCGAGCCATATCACCATTGCAATCTAGACAGATTCCAATCACTTTGATGCCTTTATCAGAAAAGGCTTGCTCTTTCTTTTCACAAATAGAAACCAGCTGTTGACAACATTTTTGTTCATAGGTTTTAAAGAATACCACAACCATGGGCATGCTATCATTATTGAGACTACTCGCATTAACCATGCGGCCTTCTAAGGAATAAATATTGACTGAGGGAAGCTGGGCAGATAAAACTGGGGCCCATAGCAAAATCTGCAGAAGCAAGATCTGCTTGATTATTGTGTGAAACGTTTTCATTTTGAGAGGTGTTAATTTTTAAGCACATCAAATATAAGCATTTATCAATAAAAAATCAAGTGCCGGATTTACAAGAACATTTGGGATGCCTAGTAAGGTGACTTTGTTACCCTACTCTTTTCCAAACCTAAATACCCCATACAAGTAATTATCCCAAATAATAAATATCAAAGCGATAATGATAAAACTCTGACGCATGGCACTATTGACTTGTTGAAAGAAAGTTCCAAAATCGTATAAAGCCAATGTGGCCATGGTTAAAATTTGAAGCAAATAGAAGATTCCAATATGTTTAAGGGCTGTAACAAGCATTTTCTTGGAAGTATTCAAAGCCACCAACATGATATACCAACTCAACATCACAATGATGGATAAACCAAACAACTCTAACTCCATACAATATCCATCTTGCCCCACAGCCACGCAAAAGTCAGGATGGGCCTGATCGAGCTTTAAGACAGGAGTCACATTAGAAAAAGGGGATAAGATGAAAGAAGCACCAAACTTTAATATTTGAGCATAAATCTTCTCCAACCCTAATAACCAAAGCGCATACAGTCCTATGGTACTACTTATTAATATGGATATCTTCTTGATCATGATTCTATACTTCTATCGTTACGCCAAATATAAAGAATGAAGACCACCAATCCAAAAACGATGGTCCAAACATAATCATGTATTTGGTGAAACAAATGAGGCCAAGCTTTTCCAACATAGCCCATGATGATGAATCGGGCTGCATTTAAAAAGAAAATACTGACCACAAAGATGATAAGATTCAGAAACTTATCTTTAAGTGACCATTTTCCGAAAACCACTAACGCTATGGCAAAGAGATAAAAATTATAGGCCGTACATTCAAAAATCACTTTCATGGTATAACCTGCCACTGTTATTAAAGGACTACCGGAAGTTTCAATGGGAATAAACAAAACGCTGCCTAAAGCTACAGTAGAATCAACCACAAAATCAACTAAAAAACTCATTATAAAATCGTAAACAAAAGGAATATAGACTATTCCCATTAAAGCACCCCACAAAGCAAAGGAATACAATAGTGGTTTTAATCGCTCAAAGGCTTCGCTTCTTTTTTGCTTTTCAGCCTTCTCTTGAGCTTTTATTTTCTTCTCTTCCTTTTTTAGTTCAATCTTATCTTTAGCCAAAATCTATGTTTTTAAAATAGGTTTCCAATAATTTATCTGCTCCTTTATAGGCAGAAATTTCATCACTTAAAATACGTTCTTCTATAGATTTAAAGAGCTTTTTCACTTCTTCATTATTATAGAAATTTTGTTTTAAGTTATTCTCAATACTAGCCTGCAAGATATAATTTTTTTGCTCTTTACGCTTATGATCAAAATATCCATTTATTCTGGTCTCATTAATATAGCTATCCATGATGGTCCAAACATCGCTAATACCATCGCCGGTATATGCGGAACAAGTCTGAGTTTTAGGTATCCAACCCGATTCTGTAGGTGGGAAAAGATGAAGGGCATTGGCGTATTGACGACGAGCGAGTTCGGCTCTATTTTTATTATCACCATCTGCCTTATTGATGAGGATGGCATCGGCCATTTCCATGATTCCTCTTTTAATCCCTTGTAACTCATCGCCAGCGCCTGACAACATCAGCAATAGAAAAAAGTCGACCATACCATGAACGGCTGTCTCACTTTGACCCACTCCCACTGTTTCCACCAAAATAATTTCATATCCAGCGGCTTCACATAAAATAATACTCTCGCGTGTTTTTTGAGCGACTCCTCCAAGCGAACCTGCTGATGGGGATGGCCTAATAAAAGCATTAATATCATTGGTGAGCTTTTCCATTCTGGTTTTATCACCCAAAATAGAACCTTTAGTTCTTTGACTACTGGGGTCGATGGCCAAAACGGCTAACTTTTTATCCAGATCCTGTGTAACATGCATACCGAAAGCCTCAATAAATGTAGACTTTCCAACGCCTGGAACTCCGGTAATTCCTATTCGGAAAGACTTCCCAGAGTAAGGCAAACATAATTCTATAATCTCCTGAGCCAATTTACGATGCGCTGGCAAATTACTTTCTATCAAGGTAATAGCACGGCTTAAAATACTTCTATCACCTTTCCTGATTCCTTCTAAAAACCAAGAGGCAGGCTGCTCAGTAAGTTTCTTTCTTTTTCCTCTGGCAAAACGAGGATTTACTGTTGCTGGTTTCTCAATACCAGCTTGCACATGGAGTGCTGATTTATTGTGTACTTGTGAATCCATAATTTAATCTAAATGTATTAGAGTATGTTATCAATATCCTCTAATGTTCACCCAAAAATAGGGCTCTGCAAAGATACGATTATGGAGGATTTGTGGTGTTATTTTTTGATGAATTTAATTGATAAAAATTCCGAGTGCTTTAATCCAATCAACATGCTACATAGCATCAGTTATATCTGGCAAGCCCCTTTTGAAAAGAACATAACATCGTTTAAGGTAAAAACATAACACAAACCCATGAAATATCGACTTAAAAAAATCTTCTTAACTTTATCACCTCGCTAAAAACACAATAAAATGTCGCAATCACTCTCTTGTATTTTTGTTCATATGGTATTCCATGTAAAAAACAACTTCATAAAAATCACACCTGAAGAAGATGAAGAGCTATATGCGTATATGGGTTCGATAATAAAAGACAACATATCAATCCCAATCATCATAAATGGGGTTCCAGACCATGTGCATATCCTTTGCATCTTATCGAAAAACATGGCATTAGCAAAACTATTTGAAGAAGTAAAGATACACAGCAGTAGATGGATAAAAACCAAACATGAACACTATAAAAACTTCAAATGGCAAGGTGGGCATGGTGCTTTTTCCGTAAGTCCATCAGCAATTAATAACACCAAAAACTATATCTTAAACCAAAAAGAACATCATAAAAAGGTTGATTTTAAAACAGAGTATCTTGAGCTACTTGACGAGTATGAAATAGGTTATGACGAACAATTTCTATGGGAAGATTAAGCCGCCCTTACAGGGCTCTTATTCAGCAGGTATCTTTTTAAGCCAAGGCCTTACCTTGGCTTAAGATAAGTCGCCCTTTCAGGGCTCAAAAGAATCTGGAATACGATACCAAAGCCCTGTAAGGGCATTTTAAGTTAACCTGTTGCATCGCATCAGGTACATCTAATAAGTAGCCCTGAAAGAGTACCTTAAAACTCAACACTCTCCCCCATCAACCAAACACTATCCATCAACCTATCATCACCAAGAATCAAAATAGCAAAAAGTTTCTCTTCTAAGGTTTTGGCGGTTTTCAAACGCTCGTCTACAAGCTCAATATTTGAGGAGTCTAGAAGAATAAAGTCGGCTTCTTTACCAATTTCGAAATTGCCAATCTTATCATCTAAGCCCATTGCTCTCGCTCCTCCTAAGGTTAGCAAATAGAAGAGTTGCAAAGCGGTGGCCTTATATCCTCTGAGAGCGGCCACTTGATAGGCTGCTGCTGCAGTTTTGAGCATGGAAAAACTCATTCCTCCTCCCACATCACTGGCTAAAGCTAAGGGAATATCCTCTTCCCAAGCTTTTTGCAAGTTGAATAATCCAGATCCTAAAAATAGATTAGAAGTTGGACAGTGAACTAAGCTAGCATTAGATTCTTTCACTCTTTTCCACTCGTCTACGGAGAAATGGATGGCATGACCTAAAAGGGTATTTTTCTCCACTAAATCATAATGTTCATAAACATCTAAATAGTCTTTTCTATCTGGAAACAAGTTTTTAGTGGATTCTATTTCTTCATGATTTTCTGAAATATGAGTTTGTACTCCTATATGAGGATATTTTTCTTTGAGTAATTGAAGTTGTTGGAGTTGCTCTGGAGTACTAGTAATAGCAAAACGAGGAGTCAATAAATAGTTCAATCGGCCTTTGCCTTCATATTTTTGAATGAGTTCCTCTCCAATTTTGAAAGTCTCATTTGTAGCTTCACAAAGATTTGCTGGAGCATTCCTATCCATATTGGTTTTCCCTGCTTGAATCCTCATATTCAACCGAAGCGCTTCTTCCATTATAGCTACAATAGATTCCTGATGAACTGAAGAATAGATAGCAGCTGTTGTGGTTCCGTTTTTCAGCATTTGCCTAAAGAAAAAATGAGTAGCTTTTTTAGCAAAGTCGGCATCAGAAAATTGGTTTTCTAATGGAAAGGTATATTCTTTGAGCCATTGTAATAAATCGGCTCCATAGGATGCCATTACAGCCGTTTGTACTCCATGAATATGTGCATCAATAAAACCAGGCATCAAAATCCTATCTCTATAATGCTCTATGACTACTTGTGAACTCCATTGCGATTTTAAATCTTTATAAGACCCAAGAGCTTTTACTAATCCATGATCCATAATCAATAAACCATCCTCAAAAAACTCATATTGGTCTTTAGAAATAAAGTGGAAAATCTGGGCTCTAATGCCTTTTATTTGGTTTGTCTTCATATATACTCATTCTTTATGCTCTGAATCTTAGGGTAGAATTGTCTAGCCTCGAAAGCACTAAGACACAAAGCTAAGATAACAACAATATAATATCTACTTTCGTGTCTTTGTGGATATTTATTACGATATAATATCCCAACACATCATTATAAGCTAAATGCAAAATTAATCTTTCCAGTAAAGCTGCTCATTTTTAAGCTGAATTTTTTCAACATTCTCACTAAACCCAATTCCATCAAAAAGAATGATCTTATTGGCCAATGAAGCTAGGCCAATGGCAGATTCTTTAATGGTATCTTTTCTATCATTCATTAAAAATAAAAACAGAGCAGGCATATATAATCTTCGAAAAGCTCCAGATTCAATCACAACCTTAACATCCTCAGAAATCATAGAAAAAGTAAAATTAATAGCTTCAGCTAAAAAAGCATCCTTCACTTGAAGAACAAAAGACTCATCAGCGCCGGCTTCCAAAAATCGGCTGCTGTCTTTACCTGTATTTATTTCCTTTTCCAATGACAGAATAAACCTATCATCTTTAAAAATACAATAAGGAGGAGTCTCCGTATGAAAATGCGGAGTAATCTTTAGTGCATAAACCTTCTGATTGAGATTTTTCAGATGTTTGATGAGCTGACAAGCAAATGTAGTTTTGCCTACGTTTTGCCCATTTCCGGAGAGCAAAACGATTCGCTCCGTATGAATTTCTATTTTAGTTTTTATGATTTGTATTTCTTTCATTAAGATGTAAAAATAAGGATTTTTAAAGATACAAAAAAACCCTCCAAACCATTGGTCTGGAGGGTGAATTTATATCTATTCGATATTATTTATCTTCCTTCACTTCTTCGAAATCAACGTCGGTTACTTCGTCGCCACCATCAGCTTGGGCACCTGGGTTAGGTTGTCCTTGTGCTGCATTTGGATCTGCACCTGGCTGACCTTCTTGTCCTTTATACATCTCTTGACTAGCTTCTTGCCACATTGCATTCAAAGCTTCCATGTGAGTATCAATTCCAGCGAAGTCTTTTTTCTGATGCGCTTCTTTCAAATCAGCGGCTGCTTTTTCAATAGCTGCTTTTTTGTCTTCAGGTAATTTATCACCATATTCTTTCAACTGCTTTTCAGTTTGGAATACTAAATTATCCGCTTGGTTTAGCTTATCAGCTTCTTCTTTTATTTTCTTATCAGCATCTGCATTGGCTTCAGCTTCTTGCTTCATCTTTTGGATTTCTTCATCAGATAGTCCTGAAGAAGCTTCAATTCTAATGTTCTGCTCTTTACCTGTTCCTTTGTCTTTAGCACTTACGTTAAGAATACCATTGGCATCGATATCGAAAGTAACTTCAATTTGTGGAACACCACGTGGAGCTGGAGGCACACCATCTAGGTGGAAACGACCTAAGCTCTTATTTTGAGCAGCCATTGGACGCTCTCCTTGAAGGATATGAATCTCAACTGAAGGCTGGTTATCAGCAGCAGTAGAGAAAGTCTCACTTTTCTTCACTGGAATAGTTGTGTTGGCTTCAATCATCTTAGTTAAAACACCACCTAAAGTTTCAATACCCATTGAAAGTGGAGTCACATCTAATAATAATACATCCTTAACATCTCCTGAAAGAACACCACCTTGAATAGCAGCACCAATTGCAACAACCTCATCTGGATTAACACCTTTTGAAGGCTCTTTTCCAAAGAATTCTTTTACTACTTTTTGAATAGCAGGAATACGAGTTGAACCTCCCACTAAAATAATTTCATCAACATCTGAAGCTGACATTCCAGCATCTTTTAGTGCTAATTTACAAGGCTCTATAGTTCTTTGAACTAAATCGTGAGTTAATTGGTCAAATTTAGCTAAAGATAATTTCTTCACTAAGTGCTTTGGCACACCATCAACAGGCATAATATAAGGCAAGTTGATTTCTGTTTCTAAAGAAGAAGACAATTCAATTTTAGCTTTTTCAGCAGCTTCTTTTAAACGCTGTAATGCCATTGGGTCTTTCTTCAAGTCAACACCTTCGTCGTTCTTGAATTCTTGAGCCAACCAGTCAATAATAACTTGGTCAAAATCATCACCACCTAAGTGGGTATCACCATTAGTAGATAATACTTCGAATACACCATCACCTAATTCTAGGATAGAGATATCGAATGTACCACCACCTAAATCATATACAGCTATTTTTTGGTCTACATCTTTTTTGTCTAACCCATAAGCTAAAGCCGCAGCTGTTGGTTCATTGATAATTCTTTTTACTGTTAAACCAGCAATCTCACCAGCTTCTTTCGTGGCTTGACGTTGGCTATCAGAGAAATAAGCAGGAACTGTAATAACAGCTTCTGTTACTTCTTGTCCTAAGAAATCCTCAGCAGTTTTCTTCATTTTCTGAAGTGTGATAGCTGAAATTTCTTGTGGAGTATATTTTCTATCATCAATCTGTACTCTTGGTGTATTATTTTCACCTTTAACAACTTTGTAAGGAACACGACCTGTTTCTAATTGAACTCTGTCGAATGTTTCTCCCATAAATCTCTTGATAGAGAAAATTGTTTTTTCAGGGTTTGTGATGGCCTGTCGCTTTGCAGGATCCCCCACTTTACGCTCACCATTCTCAGTAAAAGCAACAATTGATGGTGTTGTTCTACGTCCTTCGCTGTTTTGAATAACAACAGGCTCATTTCCTTCCATTACCGCAACACAGGAGTTGGTAGTACCTAAGTCAATTCCAATTATTTTTCCCATTTTAAATCTCCTTTTTATATATTTTTATTTTATTTATTTCTTGTTTTTTTGTCTTCAAGTAAACAACCTTTCTCAATTCCTATGCCAAAGCAAACACCCTCTTTTTCACGACATTTTTCATGACAAAACGACAGAAATGAAAATTCAAGCTACGTCTTTCGGCACATTTCTACACTTTTTCATGCGGTTTAATGACAAAGTGTAAATATATTGTTTGCATCTTTGCAATCTAAATACTCAAAAAGATGAATTCATCTGAACCCAAAAAAAACATAGTAAATATTGGCTCTATTAAAATGGGCCTCCTAGAACCGTTAATTTTACAATCCATGACCTCAACTTCTACCATGGATATTGATGCAACTGTTGAACAATGCATCAGAATAGCGGATGCTGGAGCTCATTTGGTCAGAATAACGGCTCGTGATACTCGCGAAGCCCAAGCATTAGGCCAAATCAAAAACGAATTAAAAAAAAGAGGATATAATATTCCTCTTTCAGCTGATATTCATTTTAATCCCAAAGCAGCAGATGTAGCTGCACAACTAGTAGAAAAAGTAAGAATAAACCCCGGAAATTATATTGATAAAAAGAGCGGAAGAACAAGCTGGTCCAAAGAAGAATACCATTTAGAGCTTGATAAAATAAAGGAAAGATTAAGCGGATTAGTTGAAATCTGCAAAACCCATAAAACAGCTATCAGAGTTGGAGTGAACCACGGTTCTCTTTCCGAAAGAATAATAAACAAATATGGTAACACAGCAGAGGGTATGGCTGAATCTGCTATGGAATTTATCCGAATTTTTAAGGCGCTAGATTTCAATCAATTGGTTATTTCACTAAAGGCTAGCAATGTATTGGTTATGGTAAAGGCCAATGAACTATTCAAACAAAAGATGGAGGAAGAAAATCTTTCTTTCCCATTACATTTGGGTGTAACTGAGGCTGGTGATGCTGAGGATGGCAGGATAAAGTCTGCTGTGGGTATTGGGTGTTTATTGAGTCAAGGTATTGGAGAAACCATAAGAGTTTCTTTAACAGAAGAGCCTGAATATGAAATTCCAGTAGCCATTGAAATCGCAAAAGCTTCAAAAGAAAATCCTTGGAAACATCAGGACGAGCAAACAAGTTATGCCCGAAGAAAGAGTGTAAAAGTCTTGAACTTTGGAGCTCAACAGGTTCCTGCGGTTATCGGAAATTCAGATCTTAAATCGGATACCATACTAGAAGCTGATTATTATTTTGAAGATGACATCTGGGTTTCCAAAGATTATAACACTCACATCCAACAACTTTCCCTCGAACAACTCAAAAACGATCATTTCTCCAAAGACCAAAACTACTTTCTGAATCTAAAAGCATCAGAATGGAACACCGAATTTGCAAAACTAGTCTCCCCTATTAATCATTTAATATTAGTATTAGAAAAAACAGACGAATGTGATATTGCGGATACACATAAAGCTATACATAGTATTAATGAGTTGCGTATTAACCTTCCTATCATATTGAAGCTTCGAAATCATGAAAAATCGGAAAACAAATTAATGATACAGTCTGCAGTAATAGCTGGACCGTTTTTTCTAAAAGGTCAACTGGACGGCTTATGGATTGATTCACCAAATTTCAATACCAATGAAATCAGTTTAGGTATTCTACAAGCCAGCAGGCAGCGGGTGAGTAAAACAGAATACATCGCTTGTCCTTCTTGTGGCAGAACTCTATTCAATATTCAAGAGAAGCTTCAAGACATTAAAAAGAAAACAACGGCTTTTAAAGGATTAAAAATTGCAGTGATGGGATGTATTGTAAATGGTTTAGGAGAAATGGCTGATGCCGATTTTGGTTATGTGGGAGCTGGTCGCGGGAAAGTAAACATCTACAAAAAGCATGATTTAATACAGAAAAATGTACCCGAAGATGAAGCCGCTGATGCTCTTCTCGAAATCATTGAGAAAAGTTTATAATCACCTGTATTTTTTCAAAAACACTACTCTTTTATGGCCATTATAATTGGAAAAGGCTAAGACAAAAGCCTCTAATTACCTGATTGATTTTTAATTACAAAAAATACTTTTTAAGAAAAGAATATTTTAAAGTTTTACAGATTCTATTAACTTTGGCGGCTATGAATATTATTATTGCAGGAGACGGAGAAGTGGGTTTACACCTTGCTCAACTATTAGCAGATGAGCATCATAATATCATATTTATCGATCCCAATGAAGAGATCTTAACTATGATCGGTAATCATACTGATATTATGCCAGTTGTGGGAAGCTCTATTTCAGTAGATGTATTAGAAGAGGCAGGAATCAAAGGCGCTGATTTGCTAATTGCAGTTTTGCATGACGAAGCCATTAATCTTTTAACAGCCATCCTCGGAAAAAAACTTGGAGTAAAAAGAACCGTAGCTCGTATTTCCAATGTGGAATTTATGAGCGAAAAAAACCGCGCCATATTTGAAGAAAAAGGCGTAGATATTTTAATCAATCCTGAACAAGTAGTATCAAATGAGGTTATTCAACTATTGAATCAAACTGCAGCTACCGAAATTTTCGAATTCTCAGGGGGGAAATTGCAGCTTTTTCTAATAAAGTTAGACAAATACGCTTTGGTCGTAAATAAAACACTAACTCAATTGGCTACTGATTACCCTAACCTTGATTTTAGAGCTGTTGCAATTCATAGAAATGGTAAAACCATAATCCCAACAGGCAATGATTCTTTTCGTGAAAATGATTTGGCCTATGTCATTACGAAACCTGATGGCGTAAAGTTACTATTGGAATTGGGTGGTAAACAAAACTTTGACATCAAAGACATTATGTTAATTGGAGGAGGTAGAATTGGTAGGATGACCGCTTCCAAACTTCAAGACAAAATGAACATCAAGCTCTTTGAAAATGACAATAAAAGAGCCAATTCTCTAACCAACGATTTGGAGAATACCCTTATCATTAACGGAGATGCCAGAGATATGGAACTATTAGAAGATGAAGGTATTAGAGAAATGGACGCCTTTATTGCGGTGACCAATCATACTGAAACAAATATCCTCACTTGTCTTCATGCAAAAAGTCTTGGTGTAAAGAAAACCATAGCCCTAGTTGAAAACATTGAATATATAGATATTGCCCAAAACATAGGTATTGATACCATCATCAACAAAAAATTAACTACTGCAAGTGTGATTAACCTATATACCATGGAGGCAAAAGTAACAACCGTTAAATGTTTGAGTGGAATAAATGCTGATGTGATTGAATTAGTAGCTATGCCTAAATCTGCCGTTACTAAAAAGCCATTAAAAAAATTATCAATGCCAAAAGGCAGTATTATTGGTGGTATCATTAGAGATGATGAAAGTTTTATTGCGGTTGGTGATTTCCAATTGCAAGAGGGTGATAAAGCGGTAGTTTTTGCATTACCTGAGGCGATTCATAAAATCAACAAACTATTTAAACACTAGACATGCGAAGGCAATCTATAAATTTTAAAATGGTTTTCCGAGTAATTGGATTCTTACTAATATTGGAAGGCTTAACCATTTTTTCAGCATTGCCATTTTCTTGGTTTTACCACCCTGAAGGACTTTATGATTTCCATATCATGAAAGGAACATCAGAATTCTTCCCTATATTAATAGCAGGATTGTTTACTATTTTTATTGGCTTATTCTCTGTTGTTTACACACGAAAAGCTACTAAGCACATCTCAAAAAAAGAAGCATACTTGATAGTTAGCTTTAGTTGGATGGCCATCTCATTATTTGGTAGTCTTCCTTTTTATTTAAGCGGCTATTTTGAATCCTTCACCGATTCTTTTTTCGAAACCATGTCAGGATTCACCACAACAGGAGCATCCATATTAAATGATATAGAGTCTATTCCGCATGGCTTACTTTTTTGGAGGAGTATGACACATTGGATTGGTGGGATGGGGATTATTGTATTGTCCTTAGCTATCTTACCATTACTAGGGATTGGTGGGATGCAATTATTTACAGCCGAATCACCAGGTCCAACCGCGGATAAAATACATCCCAAGGTAAAAGAAATGGCCAAAAGACTCTGGGGACTTTATGTCATATTAACTGTAGCAGAAATTATCCTTCTAATGATTGGACATATGAGTTTCTTCGATGCGGTTTGTCATGCTTTTGCCACTATGGCCACTGGAGGATTCTCAACCCAGAACGACAGTGTAGCAGGCTTTTCGCCATATATCCAATATATCATCATCCTCTTTATGATATTGGCTGGAACCAATTTCTCTCTACATTATTTCATGTTGAAACGAAAGTTCTCCAAAGTAAAAGCTAATGAGGAATATCAATTATATATTGGAATTATTATTGTAGTTACCTTGATTATTACTGGAGGATTGATATTAAAAATGAATATGGGTTGGGAACAAGCCTTCAGGGATAGTCTATTCCAAGTAGTCTCCATAATAACAACAACCGGTTTTGTAACAGCCGATTACCTATTATGGCCATCAGGTTTATGGTTCCTTCTCTTTATTCTCTTTTTTGTAGGAGGAAGTGCAGGAAGCACAGGTGGAGGAGTGAAAGTAGTAAGGATTCTCATTCTTATTAAAAATAGTTTGTTAGAATTCAGAAGATTACTTCACCCACATGCCATTTTACCTGTAAGACTCAATCATCGACCTGTTTCTCAAAATATTGTATTCTTAGTCTCCTCTTTTTTCCTTTTCTATATCACTACTTTTGTAGTAGGAGTTGTTTTCATGACTGCTATTGGGCTTGATTTTATATCGGCAGTTGGAGCATCAGCATCCGCACTAGGTAATATTGGTCCTGCCTTAGGCTCACTAGGTCCTGTTGACAATTATGCACATATCCCCGATTTTGGAAAATGGGTACTAAGTTTCTTGATGCTGCTTGGAAGATTGGAATTATTCACAGTATTAATTATCTTCTCTCCTACTTTCTGGAAAAAATGATCTTCCAAATAATAAGAAGATCTTTTTTAATAATAGTAGGAATATAATCAATCTTTCTCCATGAATAGAAGTATCTATAACCATCCCATCATAGAACTCTCTACAGAATACCTTCCGTTTTGCAATAAACTAAGTCTAATAGAATCCACAAATACTCGTTTCCTAGTAAAGTTTTTCACAAATCTCATCCTTATGCATATCAATATATTACATCTTACTGTATGGTTTTTGTATAGGTGACAAAACGCCAAGTATAGTATTAGTATAGGTGGTGGGAATCACTTTTCAATAAGAAATTTCTAATGTTTGCACTGATAAAATAATGACACAAACAAATGATTAATTAACATGTTTATTATGAGAAAACAATTACTAATTATCCTTTTTGCAATTATTACTATAGGAATATTTTCACAAACTGTAACAACTTATAATACAGATAATGCAGGTATTTCTGTAGATAGAGTTTCAAGTATTACCGAAATCAATGGAGATATATGGATTGGTGAAGGAAAAGGAATCTCAAGATTCGACGGAACCACCTGGACTAATTACCCCTGGAGTGTGATGAATGCCCCTTGGGACTGGATTTGGATTCATAAGATTATTGAGGATCTTGATGGAAACATTTGGGCCTGCGGTGAGGCAGGACTATGGAAGTTTGATGGTACAAACTGGGCCTACTTTGGAGAAGGAACTCCTGAATTAAGTGCTGGATTTATGTTTATGGATATGGTAATGGATGAAGAAGGTGTACTTTGGATTCTGGGTGGAAACACAGTAGAATCTTGGTTATACTCTTTAGTTCCTTCAACAATGACTTTTACCGTGTTTGATTACATCAATTATCCTGAGTTAAATAACGATTGTTGGAAAATTGACATAAATAGTGAAGGGAAAAAGATACTTGCTTCGGATGATGTGGGTTTTCTTGAATTTGATGGAATATCTTTTACTACACATGAGGCTATCACTACTTTTGATTTTGACTATGATGAAAAAGATAACCTTTGGTCAGGTGGTTACTCCCCTGTTCAAGGACTATATTATTATGATAATGAAATTAATCAATTAGCAGAGTTTAAAACTAGTAACTCTTTAATCCCTTTTGACTGGATTCGTTTTATGATGTATAACTTCCAAGCAGATTATCAGTCTATTTGGTTTGCCGGTGAACAAGGATTCTATAATTATAAAGGTGTGGGCATTTATGAAGATGATAAAAATTTATTTGTTCACTTTGATGAGACTACTGGCCTTATTAATAATTATATTCAAGCTTTCTTTTTTCGTGAAAATGAAGCCTGGATGGGGACCTACAATCATGGAGTTATGAAGTTAGATTATACAAACTCTGCCATGATAAGCGCAGACACCAGCGTATTTTGGGTAGACATACAGATGGGTGATACTCAAACTATTCCGTTTAACATCAACAACAAAGGAGGCGGAAACCTTTCTTATATTGTTAATACTAGTAATACTGCATCTTGGTTGAGCACAAACGATAACGGAGGAACCACTACGGGATATGGTTCAAATCAACATGAATTTACCTTTGACGCTTCAAACTATAATACTCCAGGTACTTATGAAACAACTTTTGATGTGGAATCAAATGGAGGGAAAATGTATATAAAAGCTATAATGGATGTTAGCGATATTACTGGTAATAAAAACATAAAAGGATTAGACTTTATTGCTTATCCAAACCCAGCCAATGATATTTTGAATGTTAACTTTAAAAGTTTACCAGAGCGTATTAGAATTCTGAATGCCACTGGGCAGAGCGTTTATATTATGAACAATATAACCTACACTAACACTCTTGACATTTCAAATCTACCAGTTGGCTCATATATTCTTGAGACCATTTCTGAAGGTAAGAACCAACATATTAAATTTCAAAAGCTATAAAACATCTTACAATAAAATCTAGCTGTTCTTAAGAATAATTCTTAGGAGCCAATTCCAAAAGATTTTAATAGAAAACAATAGGCTCGGTTAATCCTTTTAATCGGGCTTATTTTTTTTTACAGAAAACTCATCCCAGTCTATTCCAATTGTAAACTTCTCTCTATAGGTATTCATATCGACAGCTGATAAAGATATAGTTTGAGAGGATTCTATATTTTCAACCTCCTCAGAAATCAATTCACCTTTCGGCTCAATAATGCTAGAGAATCCGGTATGCTTAGTTCCATTAGCATCGGGTCCTATTCTGTTGACTCCAACTACATAAGCCTGATTTTCGATAGCCCTAGCTACCAATAATGATTTCCATGCATAATTTCTTGCTGCTGGCCAATTGGCTACATAAATAAGAAGGTCGTATTCATATTGACCGTTCGCATAAGTGTTTTTAGCCCATACAGGAAAACGAAGATCATAACATACTAAAGGTTTTATTTTCCAACCCTTGTACTCGATTATTATGTTTTCTTGACCAGCAGTTATTTTCAAATGCTCGTTGCCTAATGTAAACAAATGCCTTTTGTCGTACTTTTGAATATTTCCATTTGGTTCCACCCAATAGAAACGATTGTAATAATTGCCCTCCTCATTAACTATCATACTTCCACAAATGGCGGTATCATACTTTTGAGCATTCCTTATCATCCAATCTAAAGAAATATGAGCCGCTTCTTTATCTACAGTTTCTGGCTCAACTACAAATGCAGTATTAAACATTTCTGGTAATACAACCAAGTCTGTTTTTTCTGACACAGCATTTAATTTTTCACTGAAAGTTAATAGGTTGGCACGAAAATCATTCCAAACTAAATTGGACTGAATGAAAGTTACTGTTAAATCTTGCATAGTATTTCGGCTGCTTTCTCTAAGGTTTCTTCTTTCTTGGCAAAGCAGAATCGAAGCATTTTATGGTCATCGTTTTTATGATAGAACGCCGACACTGGAACACTAGCAACACCATGCTCTTTTATCAACCATTCTGCAAATTCCATCTCTGGTAAGTCACTAATTTCTGAATAATCTAATACCTGAAAATAAGTCCCAAATGAGGGAACAGGCTTAAACCTTGAATTCTTAATCAGTTTCAAGAAATAATCTCTTTTCTTTTGATAAAAAGAACCTAATCCTAAATAATTACCTTCATCTTTTAAATGCTCTGCTATAGCATGTTGTATTGGAGTATTCACAGTAAACACAATAAACTGATGCGTTTTTCTAAACTCATTCATCAAATTTTCTGGGGCCACTGCATAACCCATTTTCCAACCTGTAGCATGAAATGTTTTCCCAAAACTAGCCACCACAATGCTTCTTTCGGCTAATCCTGGATAAGCAGAAAGGCTGTGGTGCTTCTTCTTGTCAAAGATAATGTGCTCATATACTTCATCACTTAAAATAATGATATCCGTATTTTTAGTAAGCTTATGCAAAGCATCCAAATCCTTCTTTGAAAGCACAGCTCCAGTAGGGTTATGAGGAGTATTCAGAATAATCATTCTCGTACGGTGAGAAATCATACGACTCACTTCTGTCCAATCGATATGATAATCGGGAAGGCGAAGCTTGGCATATTTAACAATTCCTCTATTGAGTTTTATGGTAGGGGAATAGGAATCATAAGCTGGCTCAAAAACAATGACCTCGTCTTCGTCTCTAACAAATGCAGAAATAGCGGTAAATAATGCTTGAGTAGCACCTGATGTTACGGTAACTTCTGTATCAGCATTATATTCAGCACCAAAAGTATTTTTGATTTTGGCAACAATCTGCTGTCGAAGTTCTGGTAAACCAGGCATAGGAGCATATTGATTATGCCCTTTCCTCATATTCTTTGCAATGAGATTAATGAGCTCAGCATCCACATCAAAGTCAGGAAAACCCTGAGCTAAATTAATGGCGTTGTGTTCATTAGCCATTTGCGACATCACTGCGAAAATAGAGGTTTTTACCCCTGGAGATTTTGATATAATTGAACCTTTAAAAGCTTCCATAAAAAGATTATTTCTAGAAAACAAAGATACAAAAAAGCCATATCAATTGGCTTGATATGGCTTTAAATATTTTTAAACATTAAACTATAAACCTAGCTTAGCTTTCACCATTGGTAAAATATCCGTACCATTCTTGTAAAGTAAAACTTGGTCGTTTGCATTAATGATGTAAGTGAATCCATTTTCCGAAGCAACAGCTGTAATGGCATCTTGAGCTTTTTTGATTAAAGGCTCTGATAATTCCACTTGCTTATTTTGAATTTCGTACTGAGCTTGCTGATTGAATGCTTCCATTCTCTGTTGCAAATCCATAATTTCTTTTTCTTTAGTTTGTCTGATGATTTCTGACATTGTAGCTTGATTATTTTGATAATCTGCATACTTAGCTTCTAATTCACTTTGCATAGCTTGTAATTGAGTTTCTAAACCAGCTACAAAAGTTTCCAATTCTTGATTTATTGCTTCTTGACCAGGCATGATTCCTAATAATTCTTGGAAATTGACATGACCAATCTTAGCTGTCTGAGCATGAGCTGTTAAAGATGACCCAGCAATTAATAAAACGACAAATAATTTAAATATGTTTTTCATTGTAATATAATTAGTTTCAAATTTATAGCAAATGGAATACCATATTGCGAGGCGCAAATTTATTCAAATAATTTAAATATCCGAATGGCTTTCCATAAAAAATAGAATTGTTTAAGTTTCTTTAACTCATTACAAAAATAAAAATGAGTAAGTATAGTTAACATACCCATTTTACACCATTTCCAAATAATAGATGAAATCGAATATTTCGATAAAAACTTAAGAAAAGGTTTTGTAAAATTGCATCTCAATAATAAAATGAATAAAATGAAAAGATTAAGTTTTATACTTTTAGGTATATTAATATTGATGGCCTCCTCTTTATGGGCTCAAGACAAGGTACTCACCTTTGAAGACGCCATATATCAGAACAGAAACATTTTACCCAAAAGGCTTTCTAGCTTATCTTGGCAAAGCAATAGCCAGAATTTTAGCTATAAAGAAAATGGGAAAATAGTTCTCCGCTCCATTAGTGATCAAGCAAAAGCTGATACCATATTAAGTCTTGCCGATTTTGCAGACTTAGCGCTTGGAGAAGATTCATTAAAGCTAAGTAGAATTCCAGGGTTTTCATGGACTGAGAAAAATGAGATAACTTTCAATCACGAAAACATGTTATTGAAATTTAATACCAAAACTAAAGTTTTAGAAAAGCTTAATACATGGGAAGAAGGTGCTGAAAACTCACAATTTTCTGTAAATAATGATTTGGCCTATACTTTAGGAAACAACCTTTTCATTGCTAAACAAAGTGAAAAAATTACCGTTACCAATGATAGTGTTAATGGTATAGTTAATGGTCAAAGTGTTCACAGAAGCGAATTCGGAATAACTAATGGTATATTCTGGTCACCAAAAGGAAATGCATTGGCATTTTATAGAAACGACCAAACTATGGTGAAAGATTATCCTTTGGTTGATATTACCGCTCGTGAAGCCGAAGTTAATAATATCAAGTACCCTATGGCTGGAATGAAAAATGAAGTTGTAAAGCTGGGCATCTTCAATTTAAATACTCAAGAAACACTATTTGTACAAACTGGCGATTCTGTTGACCATTATTTGACTAGTATCACTTGGGGGCCTGAAGAAAAATATATCTATATCACCGTTTTGAATAGAGACCAGAATCATATTTGGTTGAATAAGTATAATGCCGAGGATGGTAGTTTTGTTCATACTATTTTGGAGGAGGAAGCTACCACTTGGGTAGAACCAGAATTCCCTATGTATTTTTTGAAAGACAAGAAGGACGAGTTTATTTGGTTCTCGGAGCGTAACGGCTGGATGCATATGTATATCTATAAAACCAACGGACAACCACTGGAAGAAGTAGCTTTAACCCAAGGCGAATGGATGGTGAATGAATTTTTGGGTTTCGATGAATCGGGAAAGAATGTATTCTTCTCTAGTACTAAAGAAAGCCCAATTCAAAAGCATATTTATAGCGTAAACATTAAATCGAAGAAAGTTAAAAAACTTACCAAAGAGCACGGTACTCACAATGCTGTTTTTAGTCCAAACATGCAATTCTTTATTGACAGCTACTCATCAACTGATGTAGCCAAAGTATATACCTTAAGAAATACCAAAGGCAAAGAAGTTTACGAGTTATTAAGAGATGAGAATCCTCTGAAAGATTATAGCTTAGGTGAAACCACTTTAGGTATTATTGAAAATGAGGAGGGCATTGAGCTTCATTATAGAATGATTAAACCTGCAAATTTTGACACCGCTGTAGAATATCCTGTTTTCTATTATGTATATGGTGGTCCACACGCTCAACTAGTTACAGATAGCTGGATGGGTGGATCCAATATATTTATGCAACTAATGGCACAAAAAGGCTATGTGGTTTTCACTTTAGACAATAGGGGAACACCAAATCGTGGCTTTGCTTTTGAAACTGCCATCCACAGGAAACTAGGAAAATATGAGATGGAGGATCAACTTGCGGGTGTTGATTTTTTATTGGAGCAAGACTTTGTTGATGGTGACAGAATGGGAATTCAAGGTTGGAGTTATGGTGGGTTTATGACCACTAATTTGATGCTCTCAAACCCTGGCCTATTTAAAGCTGGAGTGGCTGGCGGACCGGTAATCGATTGGCAGTATTACGAAATTATGTATGGCGAAAGATATATGGATACTCCAGAACAAAACCCTGAAGGTTATAAAAACGCTAATCTGTTAGAGAAAGCAAATCAACTGGAAGACCATTTACTAATTATTCATGGAGCCATTGACCCAACAGTGGTTTGGCAGCATAGTTTAGCATTTGTTCAGAAAGCCATTAAAGAGAAAAAGCAAGTCGACTATTTTGTATATCCTAGATCAGAACATAATGTAAGAGGTATTGATAGAGCTCACCTTTTAGAGAAAATGTATCTTTATATTGATGGACATTTGAAGAAATAATACTTCTTTTAAATATCTCCATAATGCCTGAGGAATATATTTCCTTGGGCATTTTTTGATCAAATAAATTCAAGTAGTAAATGTTACATAATTGATAGTATTCCACGCAAATGAATGACACTAAGAATTTCTCACAAAGGCCAGCAAAGAAATTGGGAAATGCCACTCCTTATTTCCATGCCCTAAAGGCGCTCTTATTAGTCGGGAAACTACTCACTTAAAACACTTTAAACTTTATTTACTTTAAACTCTAAGTATTTTAAGCACTATCTTTTACAATAACTCCAATCTATAAGAATCCATTTTAATAAAAATAAATAGTAGCACAGTAAAAGACCAAAGGGAAGATCCCCCATAGCTAAAGAAAGGAAGAGGAATACCAATCACTGGCGCCAAGCCAATGGTCATGGCGATATTAATGGAGAAGTGAAAGAATAGTATTGATGCTACCCCATATCCATAAATCCGGCTAAAGGAGGAACGTTGTCGTTCTGCGACAATGATAATCCGAATAAGCAAAAATAAAAACAGAATCACTACCGTTGCGGTCCCCAAAAACCCCCACTCTTCGCCAACTGTACAAAAGATAAAATCGGTGCTTTGCTCAGGAACAAAATTATATTTGGTTTGGGTTCCTTGAAGAAATCCTTTTCCAGTTGGTCCTCCAGAACCTATAGCGATCAATGATTGATGAACATTATACCCAGCTCCCCGATAATCCGTTTTCATTCCCAATAGAACTTCGATCCTTGTCTTTTGGTGCTCTTGGAGGATGTTTTCGAAGGCATAATCTATAGAGAAGATAAATCCACCCACCAAAACCAAAATAGCTAAAAGGCTGAGGATATTTTTACGTACTTTTTTCATCAATAAAAATAAAAGCACCGCTATCAAAGCAACTGATATGAGCATAGTGAGCTTGCCAACGAGTAAGGTGAGTAT